>JAZDIW010000185.1:0-7379 GCA_043804575.1 bacterium | reverse complement strand
ATCCCCATGCGCGAGCCGGTGCAGGCATAAAGAAGTGGGAAGTTGCCCGCAGAAGGCTTCTCGAATTTGGTATGCTCCAGAATGCCGAGCCGGTCACGGAGCCGAAGGATCTTCACCAAGCCATTCTCAGAGAGTGTGATCGTGGAGATTCGCGTATCGTGGCCGTCGGAGGGGATGGAACGGTTGGTCAAGTGGTCAATACCCTGATGTCCCTGCCGCGCTCCATGCGCGACAAGCTAATTCTTGGCGCAATCGGCATGGGCTCCAGCAATGACTTTCACAAGCCCTACAAACCGTCCGATTGCATCGTGCCCGGAGTTCCTGTGCGACTTTGTTGGAGTCGTCCTCAGGAACGGAATGTCGGACAGGTGGATTTTTGGGACACCGATGACCAATGGCATCGCCGCTATTTTGTCATCAACGGCAGCCTCGGTGTTCTGGCAGCCGCTAATCACTTTTTCAACAATCCGCGTGGTCTTCTGACTTGGCTGAAGCCTCGATTCTTGAATCTGAGCATCTGGTATGCGGGCCTGCGGACGGTGATGACGCAGCCCGCATTCGAAGGAAGCATTTCCGAAAACTCCAAGCGCCTCCACACTAAGATTACGAACCTAAGCGTCTTGCTCAGTCCGCATGTCAGTGGAGGATTCAGCCTCGATATTCCTGTTTCTCCTACCTCTTCCACTTTTGGAATTGCGCTGTGCGAGGACATGACGAAGCTGCGCCGCCTCTGCACCTTCATGGCCATGGCGCACGGCCGTTTTGTCGGCCTGCCCGGCACTCGTGCGATGCAGGCGGCGGAGGTTTCCGTTTCTATGCGGCGACCCGTGCCTCTTGAACTTGACGGAGAGGTTTTCATGGCCGCACGAGTCCATATGAGGCTTCTTCAGGGAGCGATTCGAGTATGTTCGCGCGAAAATCACTGAGCGAAGCGTTTGTCATTGATTTGCTCACAAAGAGCCAATTGCGAGCGCCGAATCAGGTCAATGGGCTCCATGAGTCCGATGCAGAACTGGTGGACCTTGGTCAGGGTTATGATGAATTGCTCGCGGTCACGACGGATTCCATCGCAGAAGAAGTTGCCGCCGGTCTCTATTCCGACCCGTGGCAAATGGGATGGATGACGGCGATGGTCAATTTCTCGGACCTGGTGGCTGTCGGAGCAAAGCCGCTTGGCCTTCTTACGGCGCTCACTTTTCCATTGGATGTTGATGGCGGATTCATCGAGAAACTCGGCCTCGGAATCGCATCGGCATGTCAATCATGTGGAGCTTTTGTTTTGGGGGGTGACACGAATTTTGCCGAGAGTCTGCTTCTCTCGGCGACCGGGATCGGTACCGTACCGCGAAGCAGCTATCTGACTCGCAAGGGATGTTCACCGGGAGACAGAGTCTTCCTCAGCGGTCCGGCAGGCTCTGGCAACGCGTACGCCTTTATGCGCCTGCAGAATCACGGTTTGGATACTTCATTTTTCTCTCCATCCGCAAGGATCAAGGAGGGTATTGCCCTAAGAGGCATTGCAAGTTGTTGCATGGACACAAG
Source organism: bacterium (assembly GCA_043804575.1). Classification (GTDB taxonomy): domain Bacteria; phylum Electryoneota; class RPQS01; order RPQS01; family DYHQ01; genus JAZDIW01. Next base: position 5,837 of record JAZDIW010000185.1, on the reverse strand, counting down.
CGATGGCGTGCTTGTTACCCTGGACACGCTAACTCGCCTGAATCATTATGGCTTTGTGATTCGAGAGGATTGGGAGAGAATTCTGCATCCCGCCGCTCTGAAGCTATGTCAACAGCATCAGATTCCTCCGTGGGCGGCATTAGCTGGTATTCATGGCGAGTATGAACTCTGCTTTTGCCTAAGTCCTGAGCGTGAAGCCGCTTTTTTGGCTCATGCAGAAACGCTTGGTTGGCGGCCGATTCTTCTGGGCGAAGTGGTCGAGAATGTGGGCATCTTCTTTGAGCGTGGAGGAGAGCGGATGCCGCTAAATTTGGATTCGTTTCGTGGCTTATCCAATGAGCTTTGCGGAAATCCGGCCGACTACATATGGGCACTCACCGATTATGTGCAAGCCATGGAATCGAGGTGGCATCATGTCTAAGGATTCAGCAGAGGGCAGAAATCAGGGCGCGGCATCTCTCGGCTTTGTACTGGAGGGTCGCAGCTTATGGCTTCTTGTCTTGCTTGAATTAGCGCTGGTGGCAGGGACAATCACTTATTGGACATATTTCTTCCTTGTTGGGGCGCCGAGGTCTATTTGCGGGCAGCTCGGCGATGGCTATCTTATGTATGAAAGAGCATTTCCCGCGGCGGACGGCCTGCTCTGTGTTGCTCTGCTCACCGGCGCCATCGGCCTTTTGCAAAGACGCTCCTATGGACCGATTCTCTCCCTTGCGGCGGGCGGAGCGCTGATCTTTCTTGGAGTTTTGGATGTCTCGTTCAATCTAATGAATGGTATCTATTTTATCAGCGTCTGCCAAGGAATTGCCAATGGCTTGCTCAATCTTGTGTGTATTGCTTCGGGTGGAACTCTCTTGGGATTGCAGGCCAAACATGTCCGAATCATTTCCTCTACAGCCGAACACTGAGGATAGCTCTGGCGGACGGCGGCTTGGTGCCTGTGGACGCGATGAGGTCAAGGCCAGCGTCAGAGCGCCCCACAGGACATCTGTCGATGGGCCACTGGAGTCCGGTGGTGCCGAGTGGATTCGAACCGAAGGGAGGCGGCGATGAAGGAGAAGATAAAGTTCCTGCTCATCAGCCCAACGAGTCCGGAGCGACGGGTGACGCGGGGCGATCATCCACATCGTACCACGCGCGCATTTCGCTTCTCCATGCTGCCGTGCCTCTATGTCGCAGCGGCCATGCCGCCCTATATGGAGACACGAATCGTTGACGAAGATGTGGAGCCGGTTGACTATGATGCCGATACGGATCTCGTCGGTATTTCGTTTATGACCGCCAACGCGGTGCGTGCCTATGAGGTGGCCGATGCATTTCGACAGCGAGGCAAGCCGGTCATTGTCGGCGGCTATCACCCGACCTTCATGCCGCAGGAAGCGATTCAGCACGCCGATGCCGTTTGTATCGGCGAAGCGGAGACAAGTGTACCGAAGATGATGGAGGATTTTGCAGCCGGAAGGCTGGCCGGATTTTATGACGGCGGTTTGGCGGACATCCGCGGCCTTCCCGTGCCGGATCGCCGGTTACTGCGCCAATCCGCCTATTTTACCACCAATACTCTCCAGGCGACGCGGGGCTGCCCGTATGATTGCATGTTCTGTTCGGTCTCTCGATTCCATCACCGCCGTCTCCGCTGCCGGCCGGTGGAGGAAGTGATTGAAGAGCTCAAGCAGCTCGGAAAGTATGTGCTCTTTCAGGATGACAATGTGGCGGTGAACCCGGCCCATGCGAAAGAATTATTCCGCCAAATGATTCCCCTGAAGAAGCGCTGGGCCAGTCAGTCCTCGATTCACATCGTCAAGGATGATGAACTGCTTCGCCTTGCCGTGCGGAGCGGCTGCATCGGACTATTTATCGGATTTGAATCGTTGTCCACGGAGGCGTTGCGCTCCAGCAGAAAATCGGTCAACATCGCGATGGACTATGCTGTCGCGATTCGCAAGCTCCACGCGGCGGGCATCGCGGTATTCGGGGCCTTCGTCTTCGGAATGGACGGCGATGACGAACATGTGTTCGAAAACACGCTGGACTTCATCGTAAAGACGAATATAGATGTCCTGCAAGCGACGATTTTGACGCCCTATCCGGGGACGGAGTTGCGCGAGGTGATGGAACGCGAGGGACGGATATTTGATCGGAATTGGAATAACTACGATGCCGGCCATGCGGTTTACTACCCACAGCATATGTCACCAGCCACGCTGGAGTCGGGGCAGGCGTGGGTGCTTCGTCAGTTTCATTCGCACCGGGCGATCACGCAACGGACCGTGCGGAGTATCGGCTATATGAATCCGGGTGTCGTTGTGAAGGCGGTACTTCCGCTCAATATCGGCCAGCGTCTCCGGTTGGCCGAGAAGGGCGCATTCGAGAAGGCGCGGGCATTCACGCCACGGATGAAGCTCGCAAGGTGATCCCAAAACCATTCAACGGGAAGCAGTGACTATTCGGTGATTTCAGCGCGGATTCGACGGTCGAGAATTTGGCGATGTTCCTGCTTGGAGTGCGAGGTTTTGAAACATGTCCTGATGCCGTTTTCAATAAGATTCGCATGTTGTCGAATGACGGTGCTCCTCTCCTGAATCGCAATGGCGCATCTGGGTCGTGAAATTCCTGCAACATACCGGCCCAGCGAGCTGGGCGCTACGCATTCGGTATGTTTTCCGCAGGTCCGAGCGAATCCGCTTTCGTCATCCTGCACTAGCCAACACGCTCCTGTGTGTTGAAGCAGACTGAATTCGCCAAAAAGAAATCCCTTCTGACTTCTCCTCTTATCACAAATGAGAGTTATCTTCGGGAAGAACGAAGAAGATTCCTTCCCCGCCGCATGGGGTGTGGAAGGAACGGGGGGATATCCAGTACGGCAAGACGGATCTCTCGCAGCGGAGCAAGGATGGGGGGTTCAACTTTAGAGTACGCTAACGACTCAATGGATCCAACCGATGGTCAGAGAAAGTCCAAATCCCAGCATCGAGTCCGTTCCGTTGAGATCACCGAAGAGCGACCATCCCAGGCCGACCTGGGGCAGCGGCTTGAAGATTGTCTGACATTCATACGCCAGTCCGACAAATGATTTCCCCTTGTGGTCCGTGTCTTGATGATTATAGGCCGGCCCGGCACAGACCGAGAAGAGTCCCCAGCGCCAATCCGGTGTGCACACGCCATACATCAGGGCGAATTCCTCCTGATGATTGTCCGGGTCCCCGCCCCAGATCTCCAAGAACCGCACGCAGCGGATGCTCACGAAGCGGCTTTCGGCATACGAAATGTTTGCCGTGGAGGCCAAAGCGGCCCCTCCATCGCCGCCCATTGAAGTGATGCCTATCCCAGTCGGCCACCACCAGGTTGCCCGGCGTCCCTGGTTGGAATTTTGACCAGCCTGTGCCTGGGGCAAACCCACGAACAGCCCCGCCAAGATCACCGTTGCCGTTGCTGCTCTCGCGAGACGCTGCAAGGCCGGTTTGTGAAAAACACGCCGCGTCGTGGACATGATCCTACGGGAATCGAGGACCGTCAAAGTCGTATTTCGACACACGCGGGCGGATGATGAGATGATAACGGGTAACATGGTACTTTCCTCTTGGCTTTGCCTGACGGTGAATTCATTGATTTCCTGTTTCAGCATAGAACAAAGCCCGCGCCAAACCTTTATCACCATTTAATATATATATTTACGCGATGATTTCGGAATGCTCAATTGTATGTGTAAGCTCACACAAGTGGCTTGGATCATACAGAAAAGAGGCAAAACTGGAGGAATCTCCTTTCGGGGACGCATTCGGATTACGTAAGGCTTGCTGCAAGTTCAATGCAACCCTTCAGTGGCCCTGATTGTGGCCACATTTTCCAAGACTATATGCCTCGATCAGCAGCACTTGGGTATATGTGAGCGTCATCGAGGTGGCTCTTCTCGGGACTCGAAGACAAAATGGGCCGGGAATGGTTCCTGACCCATTATTTTTCCACAGCGCTTGCGGGATTTGAATCCGTGTTGTTCGTATGAGAGGAGCTATTTCATCGCAAAGGATCGAATTGATTTGTTCGTTGTCTTGTCGAACACATGGTGTCGGGATCTCAGGTGATGATTCGAAGGGGAATGTCCATCATCCGCTGCGCTCGCTGTTATGGGCCCTGTCTTTCATAGATGGCGGCGGCGTGTCTCGATGAGCGGAACACCTTGCGCAAGGTGTATTCCTTCCGGAACCACTCTTCGTAGACCATGCCTTCAACCGTGGGATAAGGGGGATGCTGAAATAGGAGATAGTTCGGTCGGTAATGGTGGACATACCAGTTGTAGTCGCGGCGCTTCAGGTGCTCCACGACTTCCGGTGTGACCAGACCTGCACCGTCAATCACAGGGCCTTTCTTGTAGAAGTATCTGAGTGTGCCGATGCAGTTGGTTCCAACGCTTGAGCCCGGTCTTGCGTTGGCATTCAGCCATTCGGCTGCCATTTTGTAGTTTTGTTCAATCGGTGAAATGGGCTGTCGAGATCCAACGAACGGAAACACGAAGTCGGCCAAGAGGAGAGCCAGATAAATCAGTGGCAAAGCAATCCAATGCCTTTCCGTGTTGTTCGAGAATAAGCGATAGAAGCCTTCGAGCGGCAGGGTAATTATCAGGGTGATACCGAGAGACAGCGGAGCGTAATACCATGAATAGGCCGGGGCATTCAAGATGAGGCCGTAGGCCACAAGATAGACGAGGTTCCAGAGCAGGATTAGATGAAGCACAGGATGCCAGAGGACGCTCCAGTGTCTGAACTTCAACACCATAACGACGGCACCCATCAGCACAGAAATTGCCAGCAGATCGCGCACCGCGTGACCGCCGTACCAGGCATAGCGGGACAGCAGTCCTTGCCAGAAGACCAGACCCGGGCCCCACAGTCCGATGTCCGATTGCACGAGCTTGGCAGACACGGTAGATGGAAGCAACTTGCCGAAGTAGGCGAGGCTGAAGGCAAGCCACACGACAATTGGCAAGAGGAAGACGAACACCATGCGGAGAGTGGGGATGCGGCGATTGCGAAGGAAATCGTAAATCACGAGAACTGCGGCCAGCAGAACCATGTCCGGTCTTGCCAATACCGCGAAGGAACAAGCCAAGGACGCGGCAAGAAGTCTCTCGCGCGCATAGAAACTCAGGCAAATCACGCCGAGCATCATCGCCAGAAAAGTCTCCATGCCGACGGCTTTGGGCAGCAGGGGAGAGGCAAGAAACACGAGCGGAAGTACAAAGGGAAAAAGTGAAGCTCTCTCCGACTCAAAGCATCGCATCAAGAAGAAGCACAGGAAGAAGAGGCTGATGACGCCGATCAGATGCCCGATGAGTGGTATCGTTACGAAAGGGAAAACTCGGAGTGCCCTGTGCAGGAGGGCGAGGAGGATTGTGTAAAGTGGAGAGGTGGTCGCATTGACTCTCTGGCCGATATTGAAGACATACCCGTTGCCGTTGGCCAGATTCTGCGCATACGAGTAGAAGATGTAGCTGTCATCTAATTGCTCGTTTCGGTAGCCGTAGAGTGTGAATAGGACAACAACGACTACGCACGCCAAAGTAACGATAGTGAGATTGCGTTGCATGAGCGTCGTCAAACCTTATGGGACAGGTTGTCGTGCTTGACGATGGAGGACATCGGGCAAAACCGGAGGAGATTGCCGTGTGCTTCCGGACTCCTTGGCCTCGACAGAGACAGTCACGGTACACAATTCCTTAGTTCATATTCAATTGTTCCTTCGGCCTGCTTTGGAACCGACTCCCCATCGAATCGAATATTGTCCGTCGCACTTCATCGCTCCTGGGTTTGCCCGAAACAGGAGCCATTCACCTATAGGAT
>JAZDIW010000184.1:0-8852 GCA_043804575.1 bacterium | reverse complement strand
AGCGGAGCCAATGCGCTGCTTCCGGCGTTGGGCGCGTGTTTGGGCGCTTCGATGGGGTTCATGTTGCCGGTGTCCACGCCGCCCAATGCGATTGTCTATGGCTCCGGTTTGGTGCCGATAACGCGAATGATTCGACATGGCTTCGCGATGGATTTGATGGCGGCGGTGCTGATACCCTGTGTGCTTCTTCTTTGGGGGCCGGTGGTGCTGCCGATTTAGACGGACAAGGCAGGCTTTGTCCCTACAGTATTCTTCCGAATCCTCACCGAGGCAGATTCCCTGATCTGCCCGGAATGTGTTGATTTGCACAGTGGCGGTTCTGTGACCCGCCCAAAACAAAAGGAGTCATCATGAAAGCATTTCGTTTTTTCTTTGCATTATGGGGCTTGACCGCATTCGTCACGGCTGCAGCATTCGCACAACCCGACAGCCTCTGGAGCCGCACCTTTGGTGGAAGCGGCTCTGATGGTTGCTCTTCGGTTCAGCAGACCACCGACGGCGGCTATATCCTTGGAGGGGAGACCACTTCCTACGGGGCAGGCGGTTCTGATTTCTGGCTGGTGAAGACGGATGCCAATGGTGACAGCCTGTGGAGCCGCACCTTCGGGGGAAGCGATGATGATGTTTGTACTTCGGTTCAGCAGACCACCGACGGCGGCTATATTCTTGGGGGGATGACCATGTCGTACGGGGCGGGCGAATGTGATTTCTGGCTGGTGAAGACGGACGCCAATGGCGACAGCCTTTGGAGCCGCACCTTCGGGGGAAGCAGCAATGATATTTGCTGGTCGGTTCAGCAAACCACCGACGGCGGCTATATTTTGGGGGGGGGTACCAATTCCTACGGGGCGGGCGAATGTGATTTCTGGCTGGTGAAGACGGATGCCGGTGGCACACAGTTGTGGGATACCACCTTCGGGGGAAGCAGCAATGATGTTTGCCTGTCGGTTCAGCAGACGCCAGGCGGCGGCTATATCCTTGGGGGGTATACCGGTTCCTACGGGGCGGGCTCTGAAGATTTCTGGCTGGTGAAGACGGACACCAGTGGCACAGAGGAGTGGAGCTGCACCTTTGGGGGGAGCGACTTAGATGGATGCAATTCTGTTCAACAAACATCGGACGGCGGCTATATTCTTGGGGGGGAAACCAGGTCCTACGGGGCGGACCCTGGAAATTTCTGGCTGGTGAAGACGGGGCCGGATTTGGCCACTGAACCGCTCAATATCTCTCCGCCAATGGGCTACGCACTATACCAAAACTATCCCAATCCGTTCAACCCTTCCACGCAAATTGCCTACGACCTGATTAGAGCGGGACATGTATCGCTGAAGGTTTTCAACTTGCTTGGCAGGGAAGAGATGACACTCGTTGACAAAGTGCAGCCCGTAGGAAACCATTCCATTGTCTTCGATGGTTCGCGTTTTCCTTCCGGCATCTATTTCTACCGCCTTCATGTAGGAGACTTCGTTACCACAAAAAAGATGATCCTGCTGAAGTAGCTATATGAGCTTCACGATTGAAACGCCGCGCCTCTTGATTCGGCCGTTTACGCGGGAGGACGGAGATGTTGCGGCGATGCACGCGCTATTCAGCGACCCGGAAGTGGTGAAATATATCGGCGGCGCACTTTCGGATACGGTTGAAAAAACGCAGGAACGCGTGTGGCGTTGGATCAACTATCAAGAGACACTCGGATACAGCTGCTGGGCGGTAATCGAGAAATCGAGCGGCGAGGTCATCGGAGATTGTGGGTTGTTTCCGTTCGAGAACAAAGGACCGGAAGTGGAGCTCGGTTATGATTTCAGGCGTGATTGCTGGAATCGTGGCTATGCCACTGAGTCGGCGCGCGCGTGCCTCAGTTATGGTTTCCGAGAACTTAAAATCGAGCGTGTCGTGGCTGTCGCTCTTCCCGAGAACATCGCATCTCGCCGGGTACTCGAAAAATGTGGGATGACCGAGCGCGGAATGCGGCATTGTTATAATCTCGATCTTATCTTTTACGAAATAACAAATTCAAGCGCGTAAGATACCTGTCGGGGAAATCTATTCAAGGAGGCGACATGCATTGTCGAACCTGTGGCGCGGAAGTGGCGGAAAACGCCGAAATCTGTCTGAAGTGCGGCGCGAAACCGATTGTCGGCGTGAAATTCTGCCAGAATTGTGGAGCAGAAACGATCGCGACTCAAGAGATTTGCGTGAAGTGCGGCGTGCGTCTTGTGGGAGGTGCAGGAGGTGAGGAAAAAGATTGGCTGACGGCACTGCTGCTCAGCATCTTCCTCGGCGGCATCGGCGTGGATCGTTTCTACATGGGCTACACAGGCTTGGGCATTCTGAAACTCATCACGGCCGGCGGATGCGGAGTCTGGTGGCTCATTGATGTCATCATGATCGCAACGAACTCGCTCAAAGATGCCAAGGGCAGGCTACTCAAGAAGAAATAGTGCGAGCGATGTCCGTCTGCTCGTGCTCGTGTCGGCGCTCGTTTTGGCCTTTGCGGTCATTCCGTACAGCTTACTGAAAGGGCTGCCCTCGCCTTGTCTCTTTCATCTCTTAGGATTGGGGAATTGCCCGGGATGCGGAATGACAAGAGCGTTGTGGCAACTGATGCACGGACATTTTGCTGCGGCGCTCGATTTGAATTGGCGCGTTCTCATTGCGGCACCGATTCTTGTTTGGGTGTATGCACAGTGGATCTTTAGAACAATCGGAATTGCGAGCAGGTCAGGCGACCTGCCTCGGCGGCCAAAAATATTGTGACACACTCCGGCGAGTTGTAGGGGCGCACCAATGTGTGCGCCCGTAATAACGCCATTGCGGGTCCGGAGACCCACAACGGCGAGAAAGAATGACGACCGATAGAAGAATCTTCTGCGCAAGGGATGAGCTTTCCAATCGAAACATCGCGGCTTCTCATTCGGCCTTTCACGCGAGATGCGCAGGATGTCGAAGCCTTGCATGCGATGCTCAGCGACCCGGAAGTCATGCGATACATTGGTCGGCCGCCCTCGGCATCGGTCGAGGAAACTCGCGAGCGTCTGGAGATATTTATTGAATTGCATGAAAGACTTGGGTACAGTTCGTGGGCGGTGATTGAGAAATCAAACGGCGAAATCATCGGCCACTGCGGAGTCTTTCCAATGGAACTCAAAGGGCCCGACATCGAATTGGGCTACAAAATCCGGCGCGACTGCTGGAACCGAGGCTATGCCACTGAGTCCGTGCGCGCTTGCCTCGATTACAGCTTTCGCGAGCTCAAATTCGACCGCATCGTGGCTGTCGTTTTCCCTGAGAATATGGCGTCCCGTCGTGTCCTCGAAAAATGCGGCATGCTTGAAAACGGCGTTTATGTTCACCACGGCATCGAAGGCACATTCTATGAGATTAATCGGAGTCGGTGGCCAATGAACTTGTCACTATCAAAGTAGGGGTTTTTCTTGCCTCAGGAATATCCATTTACGCTGATTTCAGGGCCGTGCGTGATTGAATCGGAGCAACTTTGCCTCGACATCGCGGGTGAAGTGGCGCGAATCGCCAAAGATTTTGGCGTCCTTGCGATTTTCAAGGCGTCATACGATAAAGCGAATCGCACGCGGCTCGACAGTTTCCGGGGACCCGGACGCGAGAAAGGCCTCGAAATTCTGGCGAAAGTGCGCAAGGAGATTGGTGTGCCGGTGCTGACGGATATTCATTTGCCTGAGGACACGCAGCCTGTCGCTGAGGTTGTGGACTTCTTGCAGATTCCCGCATTTCTTTGCAGGCAAACCGACCTCGTTGTGGCCGCAGCGAAGACAGGCAAGCCTTTGAACATCAAGAAGGGCCAGTTCATGGCGCCCGAAGATATGGCCTACATCGTGCAGAAGGCCGTGGCTTCAGGAAACTCGAAAATCATGCTGACCGAGCGGGGGACGAGCTTTGGCTATCATGATTTGGTTGTGGACATGCGCTCGCTTGTGAGACTTGCCGAGCTGGGTTATCCTGTAATTTTCGACGCAACGCACAGCGTTCAGGTGCCGGGTGGTACCAAAGGCACGAGCGGCGGCAATCCGCAGTTTATTTTTCCGTTGGCCCGAGCGGCCGCGGCAACGGGAGCGATTTCGGGCATCTTTGTCGAGACACATCCGAATCCAGCCAAGGCGCTTTCCGATGGTCCGAATATGTTGCAGCTTACGCTGTTGCGTGATTTCGTTGAGCAGCTTGTGCGGATTTTTGAAGCATTGCCGCAGAAATATGCGAAACCCATTCCAGCGACCTCCAGTGGAAAACCGTAATGGCACTGCCCGTCGTGCGGCTTGCGGAGCCGGCAAGCGAGAGACTTCGCCGAGGGCACTTGTGGCTCTTTTCCAATGAACTGGCGGAAGGTTTTCAGGATGTGACGCCGGGCGCACTCGTGGAAGTGCACGATGCGGGTGATGGATTTTTTGGCATCGGCACCTGCAATCCACATAGCCTGATTGCGGTTCGCCTCTTTGCGCGCGAGCCAGTTGAAGTTGATGCAGTGTTTTTTCACAAGAAGCTGACGGCGGCGCTGAAGCTGCGGGAAGCTGTTTATCTGAATGAAAAAGCCTATCGGCTGATTTTCAGCGAGGGCGATGGGCTGCCGGGGCTTGTTATTGACCGCTACAATGATTTCTTCGTGCTTCTGCCTCTGACGGCAGGGATAGAGCTCCTATTACCACAAGTGCAGAAGGCACTGCACGGCGTTTTTCCTGACGCGAAGATGCTCATTCGCCGCGACGGTGCAGCTCGTGCGCATGAAGGATTGCCCATTGAGGAGCTGCCGATTTCGAACGAGAGCCCAGTTGAGATTGAGCAAGACGGCGTGAAGTTCTTGTGCGATCTCTCACACGGTCAGAAAACGGGTTTCTTCTTCGACCAGCGGGTGAATCGGCGAATCGTGACTGGATTTCATCCCCAAGGCGATGTGCTGGACTTGTTTTGCCACACGGGTGGATTCGGATTCTATGCTTTGAAAGCCGGTGCGAATCGAGTAGTCGCTGTGGATAGTTCGGAAGCGGCTTTGAGTCTTGCATGCGAAGGCGCGCGGCGAAATGAATTTGATGTACGATGGCAGAGCGTGAAAGCTGATACTTTTGAGTGGTTGAAGACATACCGTGAGAAATTCGATTGGGTCATTCTGGATCCGCCCGCGCTTGTGCAGAAACGGAGCAAGATTCGTGAAGGGGAACGCGGCTACCGCGATGTGAATGCGCGAGCAATGCAGCGTGTGCGGCCTGGCGGGTTTCTGGCGACATCTTCTTGCTCCGGTCTTTTGACACGGGCAAAATGGATGGAATTGCTCGCAGATAGCGTACGAAAGGCGAAGCGACAGGCCGTCGTGATTTGCGAAGGAACGCAGGCAACGGATCATCCCGTGCTGCCCGCAATGCCCGAAACCAACTACTTGAAGTTTGCGATATTGCGAATGGATTGAGCGATGGCAACTCATCGGGACATCATTCGTTTGAACAATGTGCTCTTCTACGCGCATCATGGGGCTTTGGAAGAGGAGCGAGCTCTGGGTCAAACCTTTCAGGTGGATGTGGAAGTGAAAGGGGATTTTGCGCGGCGCGAAGGTGCGGACGATCTTCATTGGACGGTGGATTATACTCTGCTCTATCGCACCGTATCGGAGATTTTCCAAAGCCGCAGTTTTCAACTGCTGGAGACTATGGCCGGAGTGATCGCACACGGTCTTTTGGAGAGATTTCAGCCGATTCAAGAGGTGACGGTGCGAGTGCGCAAACCGCATGTGCCTATGGGAGGTTTACTCGAGAATGTCGAAGTGGAGGTCACGAGGCGTCGTGAGTCTTGAGTTCACCTATATAGGGTTTGGCGCAAATCTGGGGCAGCCGCAAGAAATGCTGGCACGCGTGCTGCAGGAAATGAACGGTCCCTTCGGAAAGGTGCGCCGCATTTCGCGCTTGTATCGAACAACTCCTTGGGGAAATGCGCCCGAGCCGGACTATGTCAACGCCGTGATTGAACTCGAGACATCGCAGAGCGCAAGAAACCTCTTCGTCATATTGCAGGAGTTGGAGCAAGCCAGCGGTAGAAAACGCCCCTATACAAACGCCCCGCGCGTTTGTGATTTGGATCTTTTGCTGCATCGAGATGAAATCATTGCGCAGCAAGACTTGACAGTGCCTCACCCACGGCTGCACTGGAGGCGTTTTGTTTTGGCACCGCTTTGCGATCTCATTCCCGAAGAGAGGCATCCGCTTTTGGGAGTCTCCTTTCGAGAGCTGCTGGATTCTGTGGCGGACAGCGGGAAAGTTGTCCCGATCATTTCGCGAGAGACGGTGAATCTATGAGCGAATTGCGCTACATCGTAATCGAGGGGGTCATCGGGGTCGGAAAGACCTCACTGGCGCAGCTTCTGACGGAACGGTTGCACGGACGGCTGGTGCTCGAGCGCCCCGAAGAGAATCCGTTCCTCGAGAGCTTCTATCTCGATCCGCGGCGTTATGCGTTTCAAACGCAGCTTTTCTTTCTGCTCTCGCGCTACCGGCAACAACAGGAATTGCCGCAGCCCGACTTCTTTCATCCGATTCTTGTGGCGGATTATTTGTTTGCCAAAGACAAGATTTTTGCCTACATTACTCTGAGTGAAGTGGAGCTCTTACTCTATGAGCGAGTCTGGGAGATCCTCGAACCGCGGATTCGCAAGCCCGACCTTGTGATTTACCTGCAATCCTCCACGGAACGCCTCATGCAGAATATTCGCCTGCGCAACCGGCCGTACGAAAGTCCCATCAGCAAAGAGTATATTCGCACATTGAACGAAGCCTACAATCAGTTCTTTCTTCACTACAATGACACGTCCTTATTGATTGTGAATGCGACACGTCTTGATTTTGTGAAAAGCAGAGAGGATTTGGAGTCTCTCACCCGAGAGATCACGCGGGAGCGCACAGGTAAAACCTTCTACAACCCTGGGGAGAAATAGATGCGTTTCCTGCTGCGCCTTTTCTTACTCTTCGTGCTGATTCTATTGCTGCTTCGGCTGGTGGCTCGAATCGTCGCAGGGGCAGGACGCAAGCAGGTGGGAGATTGGCGCAAGCCCGCGAAACCATCGGAACCGTCCTCTCTCTCCGATGACATCCGCGATGCCAAATTCAAAGATATTCCCGAGTGATTCATGAAGCGAGAGATTGTCTCGACAGCCAAAGCCCCCAAGGCAATCGGACCTTATAGCCAAGCGGTGCGAGCCGAAGGCAGATTTGTCTTCACAGCGGGGCAAATTGCCTTGGATCCGACAAGTGGTGAGCTCGTAGGAAAAACGGCTGCCGAACAAGCCGAGCAGGCGCTGAAGAATTTGCAGGCGGTGCTCGAAGCGGGAGGAAGCGGTCTGGCTCAGGTTGTCAAGACGACGGTTTTCCTGCAGACGATGAACGATTTTTCGGCGGTGAACGAGGTGTACGCTCGTTTCTTTGCCACAAATCCTCCGGCGCGCAGTGCCGTTGCGGTCGCGGCGCTTCCCAAAGGAGCGCTGGTGGAAATTGAGGCCGTCGCCTTGGTCCCATGAGTCGCGCTTGTCTCTTTGTCATTCTCGCATTCTTGGCTCTCTTGAACATGGGCGTTTGTATCTATGGCGCACCGATAGATACACTGCAGGCAAGAGGAAAATCTCCCACGGGCGCACTGCTGCGCTCGCTCGCTTTTCCGGGATGGGGGCAGTTCTACAACGAGGAGTATTTGAAGGCCGCGCTTGCTTTCAGCATTGAGACAAGTCTTGCCGTCAGTGCGTCCTACCAAAATGATCAGATGCGCCGCTATGAAAAGAAGGGAGACAGTGAAGCGGCAAAATTCTATCGCAACGACCGCAATCGCCTGATTTGGTGGCTGGCGGGCTTCATTCTCTTCTCCATGGGGGATGCTTATGTGGACGCCCATCTGTTTGACTACGACATTTCTCCGGAACTTTCGCTCAAGCTTTCACCTATGACAGGACTGACACTCCAATGGAACGCTCCGAAGCCCTGGCGCTGATGCGCCAACATATTCAGACAATCAATTTGCAGAAGCATGTGCTGGCGGTGGAAGCCGTGATGCGCAGCTTAGCTCGCCGCTTGGGCGAGGACGAAACGATGTGGAGCCTGGCGGGCCTCTTGCACGATTTGGATTTCGAATATACGAAGGATTCACCTCAGCGCCACACAATCCAGACGCTCGAACTCCTGGACAGCTACAACCTCGCGCCCGAAATCTTGCACGCCATTCAAGCACATGCGGGTCATGTACCCCTTGAAAACGCGATGGACAAAGCCATTTATTGCGCGGATCCGGTGACGGGATTTGTGGTGGCGTGCGCGCTGATGCATCCGACGAAAAAGCTCGCGAATGTGGATGTGGCCTTCATGTCGAATCGTTTCAAGGAAAAGCGCTTTGCGGCCGGCGCGAGCCGCGAACAGATGGCGTCGTGCAGTTCTCTTGGGCTGGAGCTCGATGAATTCTTGGAGCTTTCGCGCAAGGCGATGGACGAGATTGCGGGCGAGCTTGGATTGTAAATATCGTCTCTTCACGAGTTCTGGGTACCAATGCTTTGTGAAAAATTCGAGGTAGTTGTTCCAAATCCTAATCCTGCCACAGAATTTTAGCTTCGTCTAAACTGTGACCAGCTCAACACAAAGAAGTTTCCCATGAAGCGTTGCTTTCCAGTTGTGCCGCTTCTTATCACTCTCCTCTTTTCCGGCAATGCATGGGCTGGGCCCGCTTATGGTGTCAAGGGCGGTCTGAATTTAGCCAATGCGAGCCAGGATCCCTCAGAGGGTTTCTCACAGAAGATTAGGCCGGGATTCATGTTCGGTGGCAGCGTCGAGTTCTCTCTTTCTCCCTCTAACAAGACTACGCTT
>JAZDIW010000183.1:0-13970 GCA_043804575.1 bacterium | reverse complement strand
TATTCCCGAATGGCCTCGGCATGTTTTCGCCGCCCGTAATAGCACTCGGCAAGACCGTATTGCGCGTCATCGGCAAACATGGAGGCCGGATAGCGGCGCAGAAATTGCAGAAAGCCTTCTTCCGCCAAATCATAATTGCCGCGCGTGAGGTCCGCTTCGGCGGCGTCCAAAACATCCTTCCCCAAGCCGGCGCCCGTCGTGTCGCTCGCCGCTGCACGGCGGTTTAGCTCCTCCATCTCTGCCGCGATTTTGGTAAAGCGCGAGTCCGACTGCCCGATCGAGGAGACCGTGGCCTGAATTCGTTCATCCAGCTGCGAGAATTTATAATCCATGGTGGCTCGCAGCTCGCGAAGGCTGGCATCTTGCGCGCCAATCGCGGCCATAACCTGCTGATTCTGGATTCGGAGGGAATCCAGTTTCGCGCGTTGGGCGGTCTGCTCCTCTTGGAGCGCCATGACCTGCTTGTTCGTGGCATAGCACCCCAGAAGCCCACTCGCCACCAGAACGAGAATCCCAATCAGAATGTAGCGACCGGCAAGACGCATGTCAGGAGCGATCAGTATTCAACTTTGAAATCGTCGCGGCGATTTTTGGCCCAGGCCGCTTCGTTTTGGCCCAAATCAACCGGCCGTTCTTCGCCGTAGCTCACCGTCGAGAGCCGGTCGGCGCCGATCCCCAAACTGACCAGATACTTGCGCGCGGACATGGCTCGGCGTTCGCCCAGAGCCAGATTGTATTCATTCGTGCCGCGGTCGTCGCAGTTCCCCTCGATCTTGATTTTCCACTGCGGATACTTCTGGAAAAGCTTGGCATTGTTGTTTAGAGCATCCATAGCGTCCTTCCGCAGGTCGGACTTGTCATAGTCGAAATAGATGGTCTGTACCAGTCTCAGGTCTGCCGCCATTTGCTCCTGCCATTGACGCAGTCCCTGGCCCGTCGTATCGGGTGGCGGAGGCGGCGGGGGCTCTTCTACTTTCACCGTCGGCTTCGGCTCTTCCATCACGGGTTTGGCTTTCTTGGCACAGCCTGGAAGGAGCAGCGCCAGCATCATGACAGCCGCCACAAACGGCAGCACACGAACAAAGGTCTTCTTCGTCATTGTTGCCTCCATGGAAAAATGGAATTGTATGGTTTATCCTCTAACGCGTTCACTGATTATCCTCGGAATTTCTTCTGGCACATCCGTTGTCTCTTCTTTCGAGCTATTCCTCCGGAGGGACAAGGGGCTCGATTTGGCCAATTAAGTCGGGAATATCATGCTGAATCGTCTCCCAGACTTCGGCAAAGTTTACTCGCGAATATTGATGCACGAGGACATTCCTCATGCCAACTATCTTCGTCCATGGGATGTCCGGCCGCCGCTCTTTCACTTCCGCAGAAATGCTACGGGCAGCCTCGCCAATGATTTCAAATAGCTTCACGACGGCAAGCTGAAGCTTCACATCTTCCAGGAATTGTTCGTAGGTGACTTGTCGGACAAGCTCGATCGCCAAACGACATGAATCGAGGATATCCACCAGATAGGTTTGGTCACGCTGCATAAATCGTCGCCGTATGGGACAGAATGGCCTTGCGCCGCAGATAGTTGCGCATGGCCTCGACGCTTGGCCGAGTTAGGAGATCCACATCTCGCCCAAATATACCTTTGAGCTCCTCTTCCATGTCCACCAAATCAAACAGGCTCCATTTCGCATCCCGCGCGAAAGTCACGAGCACATCCACATCGCTCTGTGGCCCGAAATCCTCGCGCAATACGGAGCCGAATAGCGAGAATTCCGTGATCTTCCACTTTTGGCAGAAGGCGGCGATTTTCTCGCCGTCAACAGATATTTGAACTTGCATGGGCAGACTTCCGAAAAGCTACTGGCCGCGACCTCCGGTCGCGGGATTCTTATGTAGGCGAGCAAAGCTTCGCCTTTGTTCACTTCACCGCCTCAATCGGTCCCCACTGGGGAGCCATGGCCGCGATGCCGGAAGTGATTTTATGCGGGTCGCTGCCGTCCCAGTTCATCACCCAAATCGCTTCACTGCCACCGCGGGTCGAAGTGAACGCAATCTTCATCCCGTCCGGCGACCACGCCGGGTCGCAGTTTTCCCCCGGCCAGAAAGTGAGCTGCCGTACCTTCGTTCCTTCCGGTGTCATCGTGAAGATCTGAAAATTGCCGTCGCGGCCGGCATAGGCGACCAAATCTCCCCGTGGTGACCATGCCGGAGAATCGTTGTAATCGCCGACATAGGAAATGCGCCGGACATTGCCTCCGTCGAAATCCATTCGCCAAATCTGCGGCGCGCCTCCACGATCCGAAGTGAAGGCAATTTCGCGCCCCGTTGGTGACCACGTAGGTGCCGTGTCAATGCCCCAGCTCACCGTAAGGCGAGTGCGCTGAGTTCCATCCGGTTTCATCCGGAAAATCTCCGCATTGCCGTCCACGGACGAGCTGAAGGCCACCCATGCCCCATCCGGCGAAACAATAGGCGCACTATCTACGCCCGGCCCGCTGACGACCACCGAAATTCGCCCTGTCTCCAAATCATAGCGATAGATGTCCGCGTTGCCGCGACGGAAACTGGTGAAAAAGAGCTGCGCTCCGTCCGGTGTCCAGTGAGGCGAGAGGTTGATGTCTCCGTCGTGCGTGAGCGCCTGCGGCGCGGCTCCGTCCCAGTCCATCACCCAAAGATGCTTGCCGCTGCTCTGGCGAGCTACAAACGCGATGCGGCTGGTAAATGCACCATCTTCGCCGGTCAGCATCTTCGTGACCCAGGCGGCGATGCGATGCGCATTCGGCCGCAATTCGTCAGCGATGAAACGAAACTCGCGGGCATGAATCGGCGTCGGCAGCGGCGGTTGCATGATGCCGATATTCGCCGTGACCGCGGACCAACTGGCCTCGACACTGCCCAAGACCCGAGGCGGCTGATTCGGCAGACTCAAAAAAAGCGCTGCGGTATCCGCCGCATAGGGCGCGGGATTCAGGATGTTGAAGTAGCCACAAGTGGCCAGATCTTCTTCGATCAGGTCGCGCAGCGTCTGCGGCAAATCGCCGGTCCATGCGGAAGTCGTATCCGATGAAAAGGGCATCACCACCAGCGCCATGCGCGGCACCGAAGTCGTCTCGAGGCGCAGCGTGTAGGTCGGAGGCTGCCCGCTTGCCACGGCGGCAAGACAGGCGACAGAAGCCGCCGCCAGAAGCACGTTGGAAAAGAGCGATTTTCTATTGCGATGGATTCGACATAAATTCAAAATTGATTCCCAGCTCGCTGGCATCGAAGTTTGCAGGCAGTGGAGGAAAGCGACCCGCCGCGCGAACGGCACGCTCGGCCGCTTGGTCAAAGAGAAAATCTCCCGACGACTGCTTACGCTGCAGTCCCACGACCTCGCCTCCTTTGGAAATACGAAATTCCAGAATGGCCATCAAGGCTTTGCGTCGCCCGGGTGGAGGCCGAAAATTCTGTTCGATTTTCGATTGAATCAGCGCCAGATACCAATCGAAGGCGAAATCTCCGCCCACCCGCATCGTCCCCGCTGCACCGGAAAGGCTGCGGCCCTCCCCTTTTGACTTCGCTGTGCCCGCAGGCGAGGCGGGCGCTGTCTTCTTCGATGTTGCCTTCTCCTTCGACGGAGCAACCAGCGGCTTTTTTGGCTCGGGAGCACCGGATGTCAAGGCTCCGGTTTCGCTCGCTTGAGCGGGCAGACCTGCGCGCCTGACAAGATGCACGACCGTCGCCGAGGGCAGAGGCTTCGTGGCCTGCCCAAACCGAATCCCTCCCCAGACCATCCCCGCAACGAAGAGGAGGTGGAGAAGCAGCGAAGCGAAAATATAGGGCGTCATTTTTTGATCAGCGGCTCGGCCACCAGTCCCAAGTCCTGCACGCCTGCTCCGCGCAAAACATCAATGACGCGCAAGACGTCGCGATAGGGAACTTCCTGATCCGCCCAGAGAAAGACCGGCTGATGGCTCGCCGGTGCAAAAACCTGCTGAAATGCGATTTCAAACTGCTCGACAGGCACCGGCGTTTTGTCTATGTAAATCGTGCCATCCTTGCGGATATTGATCTCGATTCCCTCTTCGACCGTCGTCATCGCATGCGCCGCCTTGGGAATCTCGATATCGAGCGCGCTTCTCAGCATCGGCGCGGTCACCATAAAGATGATGAGCAGCACCAGCATCACATCCACGAGCGCGGTGATATTGATGTCGGGGATGGGATGATACGGAAGCCGAAATTTCTTCATGACGCAGCCCGAGGAATATGCGTCGTCTCACCCAGGCCTGCCGACCATTGACCGACGGCATAGACCAGATCTTCGCCAAAGGCCTCCACGCGCGCGGCTTCTTTGCGAATCCATGAACTGAAGAGATTGTAGGCGACAAGCGCCGGAATGGCGGTGCCAAGTCCTGCGGCGGTTGCCACGAGTGCCTCGGCGATGCCCGGCGCCACTACCGCAATATTGGCCGAGCCCCACACGCCGATGCGCTGAAAAGCGGAAATGATTCCCCAAACGGTTCCCAAAAGTCCCAAGAAAGGCCCCGCGCTCGAGCAAGTCGCCAGAAAGGGAAGAAATCGCTCGGCACGCGCAAGCTGCGCCGCCGCCGCTCGCCCGAATTCGCGCCCCACGAGTTCCGGGTCCCGCCCCGGAATATCTCCTCGCTCAAACAGAGCGCTGTAAATCTGAAGATAAGCACGCGCAATGGGCGCTCGGTAACTTCGCCGCGCTTCCATAAACAGACCGCGCGGTTCAAATTGCCGCCATCGGTAGTGCGAAAGCGTCTCGCTATCCGATTTCGTTCGTATCGCAAGAAGGACTTTCTCGAGGATGATCGCCCACGAAAGAACGGACATCACGGCCAAGATCAGCAGAATGAGCTGCGCGAAGGGACTGGCAACGCGGACAAGCTCCCAAAATCCTCCACCGTGTGGCGCCATCAAGACTCCTGCAAACAATTGAAAGGAGAACGACTCGGAAGAATCAGAATTCTTTGTACTTAAATATACGAACCCTTTCCCTTCTTGTCAAGTAAAATCGAAAGGGCTTTTTCGCCTTAACCTGCACCGTTCTCGCGCATGTCTCCGAGGTCTTTAACGCATTGCCCTCTTTTTGGTTCCCACCTTCGAGACGAAAAGGACCAGCACATCCTCGTGTTGGCCCCTCCATTCCCTCTATCGTGTGGTGCTAAACCCACGAAACGCCCAAGATAAGCAGAATCGCCACGACTACCATCATCAGCCCTTCTCCGGCGATAAGGCCGGAGGCGAGCGACGCACCGAAACGGTCAACACGGTCGGGATTTTTGCGGTTGTAGACCCAAGTCAGTAGCGCTCCCAGCCACATGCCGAGAGAATAATAAGCCGGGACCATAAAGGCGATACCAAGAGCGACGGCGGACGGCGTCCATTTCCGGATCGATTTCACCCGTCCGAGAAGTGTGATCACGATACCCGCGATGGCACCGACCAATGCTGCCCAGAGCGCCCCCGATGGCAGCGACGAAACTCCTTTGGCCAAGACTTCCGCCATCGCATGCCACGCGATAACCGCAGGCCCTGCAAAAGTATCGCCGGGAATTTCATAAGCGGCTGTCAGCAAACGGTAAACGGCCGCAACGACAAAGACGCCCACGATGACTCCGATGAGCTGCGTGATGACTTGTCGGCGAATGGAGACTTTCAGCATATAGCCGGCTTTCAGGTCGTGCATCAAGTCGCCGGCT
Organism: bacterium; assembly: GCA_043804575.1. Lineage (GTDB taxonomy): Bacteria > Electryoneota > RPQS01 > RPQS01 > DYHQ01 > JAZDIW01. The sequence continues at coordinate 8,259 of JAZDIW010000183.1, read as the reverse complement.
TGACTGGCTCCGGCGGCAGTAATACCAGCGGCCATGAGGTTCGTCGGTATCTTGCCCGGGTCCAGAACGCCGTAGATAACCTGCGTAATCTTGCCCATCGCTCCGACGGGATTGATGTCGGTTTCTCCCGTAGCACGCACGGCAATGCTGGCAATGAAGATCGAAAGGATAACCGCCAAGACGCCCATCCAGATTGGAATATCAAAGTAGATATTCGCCAGGGCCGTTGTAAAGATCGTTGCGCAAATCATTCCAATGGCCCACCAGCCCATCGGGAATGGGTCCGGGGCATCTTCTTCTTCACCCTCGGCAATGGGTGGCGCTTCACCCTTGGCAGCCCGGCGAAGTGAAGTGAAAGTTTGCGCGATGACTTTGTATTGCAGCGCAAGACTTGTGAATCCGGCAGTCACCATACACGCAACGCCCGGCCAGAGCACCCATTTGAAAGCGGTTTTGTAGACAGCGACATCCGTCGTGAACTGGACGATATCCATGTTGAAGAGAATGGGAGCGATAATTCCCCACGCCAAAATCGCACCGGCAAAGAGCGACCAACCCACTTTGGGTCCGATGAGAATTCCCGCACCGAGCATCATCGGCGAAAGATTGATGCCGATTCTGAGCGCCGCAAAGCTGATCCCTAAAACTCCGAGTACTGCAAGGCCGATGTCATCGAATGAGATATCCTCAATTGAGCTCAATCCAAGAGGCTTTATCGAATAGACGAGCTTAATCGCCGCCGCGATGATGAGCGAGTAGAAAAGAACTTTGGCCTTCTTGACTGCTTCCACGCCCGATGCGTACATCGCCTTGATGGTCTCACCAGCGGCCGTACCCGTGGGATAGCGAAGTTTCTCGATTACAACCATCTGCTTGCGTAAGGGCACGGCGAAAAAGACACCGAGGAACGCTACCGAAATCGCCCAGATGACAAGTTGCGGGTAGGTCAGGTTGTTTCCCGGACCCATCGTCTGCAGGCGAAACATCTCAAGTGCGGGAATGCAGGCGACCATGCCTCCGGCGGACGCCATCGTGCCTGCCGAAGAACCGGCGGTGGCCGAAATGAGGTTCTCCTTGGGACCGTAAGGCCGGCGCAGAATGCCGCTGAGTCCCTTGAACAGCGCAAACGAAATCACGGCCGCTGTAATCGAAGCTCCGAAAGTCCAGCCGATCTTCAGGCCGATGCAGACATTGGATGCCCCAATGAGGCAGCCGACAAAAAGACCGGAGACGACCGCCCGAAAAGTCAATTCGCTCATCCCCTTTTCCATCAGCGGACTCGGCGCGACGGACGGAATGGTGTTCCCATTTTCTTTCATTCATTCTCCACAAATATTAAGAATAATTTCGTGCCGCGGCAAATGCGGCAGGGCTTCTTTTCACATAGATAACCGACTCGCCGCCGTAGTGCCTTCCCTTGCCCTCGACGGCCATCCCCAACTTCTCCAACGCACGGCGTGCCGCAAGATTGTCGGGATGAGTTACCGCGACGATGCGGTCAAGTTTCAATTCGTTGAATCCGTACTCGAGGCAGGCGGCTCCGGCTTCGGTGGCATAGCCGTGGTTCCACTTGTCTCGGCGCAGGTCACAGCCAAGTTCCACTTCCGGGCCATGGCCTTCCAATGGGGCAAGCCCGCAATCTCCGATGACTTCCCCGCTCTCCTTTTCGACGACCGCCCAGAAGCTGTAACCGAACTCGCGCTCCATTCCCGTGACCCAGCGAATGAATCCCCGGGCGTTTTCCACAGACTTCGCGAGCCATATCGAGAAAAACCGCATCGTCTCCGGGTCGCCGAAAACTTTGAACATTGCCTCGGCATCCTCCAGCGTGAAAGAGCGGATAACTAGGCGAGGTGTTTGAATCGGGAAAGCGGTCATGATTCACATGCTTTTAAACCAACGGCACACCTTGCGATGCGGATGATAGTGAAAAAGGTAGTAATCAACATGCAACGCTTCGACTAAAACATAAAAGGAATTAAGCGCCATGTATGCTTGGAGTACTCTGTATATTCAGGGCATTGAGCACGAAGCAAGCGTTCTTCACAAAGGGCTCTGATAATCATTCCCGAAACAACCACCAATCCCAAGATACTGTTGGAGATAGACAGATTGGCTGCGACTCCTGCTACAGTGAAAATCATAATGGCGGCATAGACCGGATGACGGATGTAACGGTACGGCCCACTCGTGACTAATTCGCCCGAAGTGGGATTTGCTGCGAAATGAAAACTCCGCCTGCCGAAAATTCTGCGCGCCCAAAGCATGAGCAGAATTGCCAAGGCTTGAAGAAGGATTACAATTGGTGAAGGTGAAAACAGCCCGTGGCAAATGACAAGAGCTGCCAGAGCCGACACACCAAGAATGAAAGCAATGATTGATATTGTCTTGAATTTCACACTACTACCTCTCCGTCTGCTCCGTTCTGATTAATTCGGTGAGATCATAGCCTTTCTGTTTGACCTGCTCGAGGATACCTTGGAATGTGGTATCGTCCATTGTGGGTGTGCGGGAAAGAATCCACATGTATTTCCGAGCAGGCTCACCGATGACGGCGTAGCTGTAGTCTTCTGCGAGGTTAATGATCCAATAATCTCCCCACACGAAGGGAAAAAGCGAGAGGAATCCCGGTGCGAAACGGACTTTGAGCTTCGTGTTCGGTCTATCTTTGCTGGCACGCTTCGCGCGACCCTCTGCTTCGATAATCTGTCCGTTCTCTTTTCGACAGCGGTTGACAACCTTGATGTCTCCATCGTCGCGCATTGTGTAGGTCGCCGTTACATCACAAGCGCATTTTTTCTGGAACCAATTCGGCAATCGCGCGATCTCGTACCATGTCCCCATGTAGCGATGGAGGTCAACCTCCGGAACAACCTCAAGCGGCTGTTTGGATTTCTCCTGCGCCGCGCTGCAAACTGCAAACAAAACAAGAAATGAAAACGAGAGAAATAGATGCATTATGGAGTTTCCCCTAAGAAAAAGGTTGCTTGTTGCGTCACGGCTGATGTTTCAGGTGAACAACCGTCGCCCCCCAGCTTCCAGCATCGGATGGTGTTTCGAACGAGATTACCTCAGGTAGTTTCTCCAAGATTGAGCGGACGGTCTTCCTGAGCGTACCGGTTCCCTTCCCATGAATGATTCTGATTTGAAATATCTTGCGCTGCCGACAGGCGTCGATATATTCCGGGATAAGGTCTTTCACATCTTTGGGACTGAATGTATGCAAATCCAGAATACCGTCGATGGGAAGTTCTATCGGTTCCGATTCATTCGAAAAATCGTTATCCATCAAAAAACCAAACAGCACCTGTGACCATCATGAAGAGAAAGACGAAGAAGAGAAACATTCACTAATTCCTATCAACTTGATTATTGTCAGACTTTCCCTTAGTAATCGCATTTCATAATGGTTCCTGATTTACCAACTGCCCAGAGCGCCTTCGGACTCCGAAAAAGACGATGTAAATCCGGGAGTGACTGGTCGGATTTGCTCCATTTCTCTCCACCATCATCTGTCCACCAAAGAGATCCAGGTTCTTCATTCTGATCCCCCACAATGAATCCTCGCTTGTCATCAAGAAAATAGACACTCCGCAGACGATTCAATGTGAATCTTTCAGATTTCTGCCAAGTATGACCACTGTCTTCCGTACGGAATACATCGCCTCCATGTCCCACCGCCCAACCATACCGGGGATCAACGAAATGAAGACCTCGAATAACGGTCTTGTTATCAAGCTCGCAGGCTATCCAGCTCCTCCCGCCGTCTGTTGTTCGCAGTACTCGGTTACCACCTGCCATGAACCCTCTGTTTGCATCCAGAAATTGGATGGGTTCGAAGCATGCGCCGGGGACTTCATTGGAGCGCTCTATCCATGTTTCACCGCTATCCGTGGACTCAAAGAAGACTGCTTTTCGACTGGATACATCTATTCCTACCAGAAATCCTCTCTCTTGCTCTGACATGTAGATACCATAGAAGGCATAGGTATCGGGTGCCAGCTTGATATTGTGCCATGTCAATCCACCATCTTCTGTTTGAAGAAGCGATCCATTTTCACCGCAAATCCAACCCTTTTCCTTGCTTATAAAATGGACACACTCATAAAATATTGAATCCAACCTGGATGCAATCATCCATATATCGCCTCCGTTCTCGGTGCGGAGTACTAAACCCGTTCCATAAGTGATGATCCAACCGTGCTCGGCGTCAAGAAAACATCCATTGTGCAAGGGATCGGCAATCGGCGATTCCATGCGGCTCCAGGTTGATTTCTCTTCTGCAATACATGCAAGGCACAATGCCAAGCAGGCGATGCATAGGTGGCCAAGTGTTTTCATCGCTTTCTCTATCATTTGTGTACGATGGACCTACCCATTTTAGGATATGGCACCGCTTCTCTGCGCGAGGCTCATTTCGAACGCCGGATCGAGCGCAGTTTCTTCCACAGAATCGCCAGCTTAACGCATTTTGCCATGTCTGTCTCACCGAACGGCTTTCACGAGGTAGAACCGCATCAGATTTGGCTCGAAAATGGCGCCGACATGAGTGAATGAAGTGTCAGCACTTGCGCCTAACAGCGTGCTGAAACCGCCCGTGGCCAGGGTATCCGTGTACACATCGTAATGATCCACCTGAATCGGACAATCGGCGACGGACTGAGTTATTGGATTCCAGAACAACTGTATGTCCTCGCCTGCGAGGGTAATGACCAATTGAGGTGTCAGCGGTGTCGGATCGCTGCACTCTGTTAGCTTGAACAGCCATACATTGGAGCTGTCGGGACCGTAAGAATTTGTCCCTCCGACGACGATGAAGTCTCCATCGAAAGTCTGCTGAACGGCCGCCGAGCTGTCGCCGCCCGGTTCATCCACGATTTTCGTCCATAGTGTGTCGCCTGAGCCATTGATCTTGATGAGGTACGCCGCCGAGCCGCTCACGCCGAAAGACTCCGTTCCTCCGGCGATGATGTAGTTTCCATCCGCCGTCGGCTGAATCGAGCTCGCATAATCAGCCGCGCTTCCACCGTAAGTGCGAGTCCATAAGCTATCCCCCGAGCTGTTGGTCTTGATCACATAGGCGTCATTTCCGCCCGCGCCAAATGATTTCGTCAGTCCAGCCAGAATGTACCCTCCGTCACTCGTCTGCAGAACGGACAGCGCAATGTCCACCGAGTCGCCTCCAAAAGTGCGAGACCAAGTCTGCGTGCCTGAACTGTTCGTCTTAATCAGATAGACATCCCCAATCAGAGAAAGGAAGGGTGCCGTGAAGCCCGCCAAGATATATCCGCCGTCGGAAGTCTGTTCGACGGCTGATGCGAAATCGGCTCCGAGGCCGCCGAAGTTGCGGCTCCAACTTTGAGTACCCGCACTGTTCAATTTCAGCAGGAGTGCATTCGCCAAATCAATGATGCTGGTGCCGGTGGCTCCGGCCACGACAAATCCGCCATCCGTCGTCTGCCGCACGCAGATGCCCGCGTCATAATAGCTACCGCCGAAAGTGCGCGGCCAGGTGACCGTTCCCGCGGCGTCGGTTTTGATGACATAGACATTGCCGCTGTCGCTTCCCGCAGGGTCGGTGATTCCGGCCATAATGTAGCCGCCGTCCGAGGTCTGGCGCACCGAGAGAGCTTGATCCTTCGTCGCTCCGCCGTAAGTGTGGGTCCACAATGTGTCTCCATTCACATCCGTCCGAAGCAAGTAAAAGTCCTGGATGCCTGCACCGAAAGAACTCGTGGAGCCCACAACAACAAAACCACTGTCCGTCGTCTGGTGAACGGCCACAGCCGCCTCATTTCCGTTGCCGCCGTACACTCGCGTCCAAAGGGTATCCGGTGCCTGCGCAAAGGCTACATTCGTCCCCAGACAGATTGCCAAAACAAGCATTCTCCAACCACTCATTGTCATCTCCCATTGAGCATTGTCATTATCCTAATATATCGTCAAATTTCACAGAACGCTTGAGGGCACACTCTTTCGGCATTTTCGACTCGCGAGTCGCGGACTTTCAGATGAATGGAGAAGACCTGTGCCAATTCAACGCAGGTCAACTTCTCCCACGCGAGGCCCTCCTCGAATGCAGCAATGTCCTCGCAGTAGCGATGAGCGATGTCAGCCAATATGGGATTAGTGTAAACCTCCGGCTTGGGATTTTCGATTACATCGGCAATCACGGCGGCCACTTCGTCGGCGGTTTGCGGTTTCACGCTACTTGCTCCGTGCGCTATTGCGGGGGTGCCGCCTAATGCGTTCTTGGCAAAATCCGTGAGAACCGTTCCGGGCATGACCAGCGAGATATGGATACCGGGATGCGAAGCCCGCAGATCCATGCGCAGATTGGCTGTCAGGCAGTTCAACGCGGCCTTTGCCGCACTGTAGGCTGACCGATAGGTGGCGAATGGTACACGGGAGAGGAAGGTCGAAATGTTAATCAGATGACCGCTACCTTGCTCCTGAAAATAGGGAATAATGACCTGCATGCCATACAAGGCGGACTTCAGGTTCACGCTGAGCATCTCTTCCAGATCGTCATCACTCAATTCGAGGACCTTCCGTCCGATGCCGCGACCCACATTGTTCACCCAGACATCTATCCTCCCGAAGCGTTCCAACGCCACGGTTTTGAGGCGTTCGACGTCGCTGCGATGCGTTACATCGCACCTCACAGGCAGGGCATTCTGACCTATCCCTCCGGCGACTTCTTTCAGTTCGCGCTCTCTACGGGCCGCCAGGACGATTTGATGGCCTTGAGCCCCCATGTGTTTTGCCAATGCGGCGCCGATACCGCCGCTGGCGCCCGTGATCACAATGACTTTTGTATCTTGCATTCTACATCCTGCATTGCGTCTGATTGCACACATCTATTGGACACTCGTCCACTTCAAGCAGAACTGAGGGGACTTGTGCACTATGACAAAAGCTCCCGGTCAAATTTCTCTTGCTTCGAAAACGATTTCGGATACACAAGCTCCCGCAGAAACCGCTCGTCTCCTCGCCAGTTTCCTTCTACCGCACACTCACTTTGGTTGTCAGTAGATAGCCGAATGCTAAAGTGAAGAAGAGGTAAATGGCGACAACGAACCAGCCCAAGGGGTTCAATATACCGGACAATACGGTGAGCAGACTCACGACGAAGCCGATGGCGTCATAGACAAAGAGAGCCAGAATAATCGCACGGCGTGCATCGGAGTCTGCCGCGTTCCTGGCGAACCATGTGAGCATGAGATTCCCGAAGAGCGCTGCGGCGTATTCTCTCGATGTGAAAGCCCCGCCCGGGCTCAAAGTCGCTCCTAAGAAGCTCACCAATGCACCGGGTATTGACACCAGGATAATGCCAAATACCAGGCACACAGCGGCCTTAATGACCATAACACTCTTGTAGCTCATGAGCGTTTCTCCTTAATTTGAGGACTCTTGCTCTCGAGGTGTCGGCTGCCCGCAGCCGACCTGTTTCGAGATTCATTTCAAGATAGCAGCTCTCGCTCGAACTTCTCTTGCTTCGAAAACGATTTCGGATACACGAGGGCGGGCAGGAATCGCTCGCCGTCGCGTTTCAATTTCGGGAAGATGAGCCCCCGTCCCAAAGGAAACTCTTTCGTGCGGCTCTCGATCTCGGGCCGGAGCTTATCATCATAGCACCATTTCTCGCGAAACTGCTGTGCTTGCTCCTTTGAGCCGGAGGCTTTGGTGTTTGCGACATCTCGCAGCATCTCGGTTGTGACTTCGTGGATTTTCGCAAGATTCGTTTCGTATCTTGTCCGACCTTCTTCCTCGGAAACACTGATGGCACCCTTCTCGAAGAAGTAATGCCACATCATATTCCGTGCCTTGTTGTGCGCCTGCTTCGGTTCGAATTTCAAGCCTGTAATCATCGCCATCAGCATCGCATTGTAAGCCGCATTCATTGTCGCTTCTTCGATGACGCCCTCGCGAACCAAAAGCGGCATTGCCCACAAACCAAAGAGTTCCGCGCGCGTCTCTTCCAGTCCCGAGTATTCCGCTTCGAGGTATTCGCGCGGCGGCTTCTCGCGATGCTCCGGATCCATCATGCCCGTCGTGTGTCCCAATTCATGAAGCGCGGAGTGAAGTTGGCTTGCCTCAAAAAGGAACGGCGCTTGCTTCTCATAAGTGCGCGCCGGCAGGAATTCTTTCGCGGCAAGCAGACCCGAAACCTTATGAATCGCGCGCCCCGTATTGTAATAGACCAAATTCACCGAGCCGATCTTTTGAATGACCCATTCGTCGTTCGGCAGAGACTGC
>JAZDIW010000182.1:0-2395 GCA_043804575.1 bacterium | reverse complement strand
GTTAGCGAATGCAGCGAGAAACCTCTCATGCTTGGGAAAACCGAAGACTGATCCATCCTTGCGAATTAGATCATAGTACCTTGCCTCAGCCACAGCCCTGTCGAATTCTTCTCCAATCCCGCAAAAGAAATTCAAGAAGTCTTCAGAACGGAGACTATCCGCTTCATGCAGTGCCCTTGCCCTTGCCATTTCGAGCTTCTCAAAGACTAGGGGTAAACGGTATAAAGCAATGCGTGCCACAATTCGTTACTCCTTCCGCAATGGCGCAAATTGCACGCCGAAAAATTCGACGAGGCTCACTCGAAAGTGAGTTTCACTTTCTTGAAATCTAACCTCAGATCCCGATCCGAGAGATATGCATCGCTGGCATCAAGGAGCTCTTCCTCAGTTATTTCACCTTTGACGAACCTCCTGGCCGCGTTTGCCGGTACCACAAAAGCTACTATTTCCGGCTGTAGGTTGCCATATACATCTCCCTCCAGGAAATCCTTGCTACCGTATGTCACACACATCGCATATCTGTGAATCTTCGATGCCTTGAAAGCTGTGACGAAATACGGCATGCTCGGGATAATCATAGATTGAACAACTTTGGCGGCTCGCGACTTAGATGTGGTGCGGAGTGTATTATAGACAGTTTCCGAAGCAATTCCAGTAATTATCAGCGTGGTTAATGAATTCTTCTGCGCAAATCGTACCGGAATCAGGATCGTGTCAGCATACAGAAAGCGCCCGAGATCATGGCCTATCAGGCTCATATTTTCCATTAACTTCGTTAGTGCTGGCATCTCCCTTTTGACGAGGCTCTTTTCCGTCATGGAAGTACCACGATCGGATTCCACCCGCTGCTGAAGAGCATTTATGACGTCCTCACCGGACTTCAACGGATATTCTGGATCTGCATGTTCAATCGAGAGGCTCCAGGCCGTCTTATCACTCCTACAAGACCCTATCACCGTGAATTCTTCCTCCAGGTCTTGGAGAGATCCGGTTTTGCTCGGATGTGAGGGCTCTTCTGCGCAAATCGTAGTACCAAGTCCGGACACAAGCAAGATTAGCAGTACGACAGTTGACATGTTACCCACCTGATTCATGTCGGTGAACTCCCTATATGATCTTAGCGAGGCCTTTCTTGTTCCCGCCAGATTGCGAACCTGGCTCGGCGGATTTCGCTGCTATTCCACGGCGTCGTGCACGCGCGAACCTGACGGAAGTCGGCTCTCGTGAGGCTGGCTGCGTTCGGGTGGCGGAACAAAACCCGGGCGAAGTTCCGGATGATGGATTTTGCCGCCGAGGCTGCCGGTGTAACCGACGGACAAGCCCGCCAGAAGGGAAAGCACAAGCACCAACACGGCCAGTTTGCGCGAGATTGGCTTGGAGCGAACGAAGATGAACCCCGCCAGTGCCGCAACGCCGACGATGAGAATCGCCGTTAGCGAGACGAGTGCCGCATCCTCATGCATCGCCATCATGGCTTCTGAAACCTCGGGCAGATTCTCGACAATGTCCTCTGCGCCACGGCCTGAGAAATAGACCGCAATCGTCGCGAGGGCGACCAGCACATACATCAGGAAGCTTGCGCGCGCGACTTCCGTGCTCTTTCTGGCAAGGCCATAGACCAAAAGAAGCATAGCGAAGAGCAGGCCGATGACAGGCACATGATTGAGCATTAGATGGATATGCGCCGGGCTCATGGCTTAATCCTTCCGAAGAGATCAGGTTCGCTGAATTTCCACAGGCAAGACAAATAGCGATTCCAATGGCAGGATTCTGCTATCGCTTTCGCCAGCCCACCCAAACGGGCACGCCACTCTCGCTGCGAAGTGTCAGAACACTTTCTCCCTTCACCACTTCGGCGGCGATGATTGCGGGCTTCTCGCTAAAGGTGATGCGGGATCCTTTGACCTCAATCGTGTCCTTGGGCATGATTTGCATGTCCTGATTCTCGATGAACCAGGACGGCCCCAAATGAACAGAAATGGATTCCTTGTCCGTTTTCAGCATCAAGTGAATCCCCTGGTGGCCTCGATGCATCGGCATGGGGCGAGGCTCCATCTTGGCTCCCATGAGGGAAAAGGGTTCCACGCTGATGACTTCGCCCTTGAGCGTTTCCACCGTGGATGTATCATACATCCGATTGTAAGAGCTTCCCATTCCCCAGCCCATACCGCCCATAGGAGGCATTGCGGGAGGCTGGGCAAAGGCTACAGCAGCCCAAACGAGGAGCAACGCTCCCAGAGACAAAACGACTTTCTTCATTGGTATCTCCTTAAGATTTAATCGGGTAGGGATCCCCACCCTACCAAGACTTATACTACGCTGGAGACTGTCAGTTTCATTTGGAAGGCCGTCTATGATCGCGTCTTCGCCTCTACATCTCAAGGCTATTTCTTCA
>JAZDIW010000181.1:0-2666 GCA_043804575.1 bacterium | reverse complement strand
ATGGAAATCTCATTTGAGTCGGGAAGCGATTTGGTCTATAGCGAATTCGACCCTGCGCGCCACATCCTTTCTGAATCTTGGCGCGCGCGAACCGACTGGCCGCTCTATCGCGCAATTGATTTCGGTTACCATCATCCCTTCGTTCTTTGGATTCAAGAGACTCCGCAAGGCGACCTCATCATCTTCGATGAATGGGCCGGCCAAGACCACACGACCGAGCAGATGCTCCTCTCCATTCATCGCATTGGCTTGACTCACGGCATTGACGAGCTCAACATGCGTTGGACGGCTTGCGACCCCGCGGGGGCTGCCGTTCAAGACAGCGGTATTTCTCCGGCGGATATTTTGCAGCGCGCGGGCCTCAAGCTGAAATTCCGTTCATCTCACATCGTCGCAGGCATCGAGGTCGTGAAATCTTTTCTTGAGGACGCTCAAGGCCGCGTGCGTTTGCACTTTTCACCGCGTTGCAAGAGAACAACCGCCGACATCGCGGCGTATCGCTGGGCAGCCGGCCGCGAAGAACCGCAAAAAGACGGCACCTCTGATCATTCGATGGACGCCTTGCGTTACTTTCTCGTCAACTACCAAACCCGCAACGACATCCTCATCCCCCCCCGCGCTTTCAGCCTCCCGCGATGAAAAAAACCGCCGTGGCGGGTGCCCTTACCGCCCGCCAACAAACCACGAGGAATCAACAAACATGAAGTTTCCTTTCCGAAAACTCTCCCCACGCCCTGCGGCGGCGCCACGCGCGGAGGGGCGCCGTGCCCTGCGCGATGTCGTCCCTCAGCGCGCTCAAAATCCGCCCGGACCCTTGCCCGTAACGACCAATCTCTTCTCCACGACACTCGACGGCCAGGACTACTTTTGGCTCGGAACCAATCGCGCGCAATTCTATCGCTATCTTCGTGACCATGTGCCCATCATTTCCGCCGCCATCTGGTCGTGGGTGCATCTGTGCTGCACGCCGCAGTCCTACTGGCTCATCGGCGACGAAGCGGAGAAAAAAGCGGCACGCGCGATTTTGGATGACCTGGACCTGCGCGTCTTTGAAAACCCCTTTGTGCGCCGACCCGGAATCAATCACCTGACCGAGCTCTTCTTTTTGGAGCTTTTCACGACCGGCCGTTTCGCGGGCGAAATCGTTCCCTTGGCCGACGGCAGCGGCATTGATTACTTCCACACGATTGACCCGGACATCCTGCATTGGGAGCGCAAAGGCCGCTGGACCGCCTATTTTGAAAACGAATCGGGCGAGCGAATCGAACTGGATCCCGCGCGCTTTTTCTACGCGACTTTGGGCAATGACATCAGCGACCCGCGCGGCATTGAACCTTTGGCCTCGATTCCCTTCGTCGCGCAGATTCAGGAAGCCCTGCTCTTCGATATGGCTCGTTCATCCCGCAATGCCGGAACCCCGCGCCTGCAAATTCGCGTCACGCCGCCGCCGCCGTTTGCTCACGAAAGCGAGAAGGAATATCAAGAGCGCATCAATCAATACTTCGACGACACGGTCTCGCAATTTGCGCGACTGGATCCCGACGACAATCTCTTCACTTGGAGCGATGTCGAGGTGCGCGTGATTGGCGGAGATGAAGGACGCACTTTCGTCTGGCGCTTGAATCGCGAGCAGGTTATCGAAGATGTCATCACCGGTCTGCGCCTCTTCCCATGGGTCTTGGGCCGCTCGCACGGCACGACGAAAAATTGGGTCGAAGCACAGTTCAATATCCTGATGCAAATCGTGGATGCCGTGCAAGATATGGGCACTTCGCTGGCGAATTTCCTGCGCACCACCGAGCTTCGCATGCGCGGCAACCTCGCCACCGCCCATCATATTTTCTCGCCGAATGAAGACCCCTTCTTGCTTCCCAAGATGCAAGCGCGCGCAATCGAATTTGAGACCATTGACAAGAAAGTCCAGCGCGGTTATATCTCGAAAGACGACGGCGCCCGGTTATTGGGCTTGCTGAAAGCGTTCAAATCCGATGAATCCTGATTTCATTCATCGGTAGTGCCGCACGGCAGTGCGCTGGGAAATGCCGCACGGTAGTACAGCCTTCCGAAAATAAGGAAAGAAGGATCTGGGAAATAACTCCAGCTCGAGGGGTTGTCTTCACAGTAAAGACAATTCTGGATCCTGACTGCAAATATTCTCTCCATTGGTGGGCCACAAGTCAAGAATTCGACCAGCCGATCCAAGCGCACTGCCGTGCGGCACTACCCCAGCGACCTCCTAAACAGCATTACCACCTGCGACCTCCGGTCGCGGAACACAAGAACATTGGAAGGAATAGTCTCATGATGATTCAGACTCTCGCGGGGCCGCTGGTCGCGATGACCCGCGCCCCATCCAAAAACGACCTCGACGAAATTCTCGCTCTTCCCAATCCGCCGCTTGCGAAACTCGCTCTCGATGACATTCATGTGCGCCGCTGCCGTTTGGCGGGCGATCGCGTGGATGCGCACGGCGGTTGTTTTCGCACGGCTGACCTCGAGAAGCTGCTTCAATTGACTCAGGGCGCGCCGGCCCTCATCGGCCATGACCGCCGGAGCCTTGCGGTTGCGCGCTTCTTCGGAGGAAGCATTGAGCCTTTTGACGGCGGTCGCTACATCATTCCGAAATTCTACTGGCCGCGTCATCATTCCACCGCCGAGGATTTGCG
>JAZDIW010000180.1:0-4622 GCA_043804575.1 bacterium | reverse complement strand
GATCATGGCCTACATCAAAGAACACAACGACAATCCGAAAACCTTCACCTGGACGGCGAAAGCGGAAGACATCCTTGCCAAAGTCGCCCGAGCTAAAGCTGCCCTCGATAAGTTGCAAACAGAGTGAGACAGTAGACTAGTGTCTCCACCGGCCCTTGGTATCCTGTAGGTGTTCCAAGGTAGACCATTAATTGACCATCACTGGAACCGGATCCCACTACCAAATCGGGAATCCTATCGCCGCTGATATCCCCCGACGCTGTTATATAGTTCACATCAAGCTGAGGAATCTGCAAGACTTGCAGAACCTCTGCTTGCCCTCTGCCGCCACGAAAGACGGTCAATTCATGCCGCCAGCAGGCCATAACAATTTCCGAAATCCCGTCCCCAGTTAGATCACCCGCTCGCTCCATCTGCCAACAAGAATCGGCCAGATCGATTGTTGTATCCGGATCGAGAGACAGGGTTTCACCTCCCCACCAAATGTCTATTACAAAACTATCGAATCGGGAAGTATAGCTCAAAACAGCAAAATCATCAATCCCATCTCCCGTCCAATCGCCCAAGCCTTCCACTTTCTCATAGAACCAGCCTAACCGATCCCCTTGCCGATGCATCAGCACCTCTGGCTCCCACTGGGAGAAAGCCATCGTCACGCCAAAAACCAGCAGCATCATGATATAAATGACTGCTTTGCCCTTCGTTTTCATGACTCATCTCCTTTTGCTCTTAGGTTATTGTGTGACCAGTATCTTGTGCCGGGCCAGAGAGATGCCCCGCTGAATCACTTGAATAAAATAGATCCCTGCTGCGACGGAATGACCTGCCATATCCCGTGTTCCCCAAATGAAGTTTGCACTGTCAGTCGAAATTGATACCTCCTGCTGCCACACTCGTTGACCTAAAATATTCCAAACCTCCACGACTGCTTGCCCGCGCGACATCCCCAAGACTTCTATCCGCACCTCCGAATTCGTCGGATTCGGATAGGCGTGAATGGTCACCGGCATGCGAACCGGAGCAGGCCGTTTGTCGTCTACTGCTACATGCCACTCCTCATTACCCGCAAAGACCACCAACTGACTCCCCTCATGCCCAGTCGTGTCATTCGAACACAGCATGGCGAAATCATCCACTCCATCCCCATTGACATCTCCCAGGCCGTTCATGTGCTTTCCCTCACCCCAATACCCATTAAAACCGCCATGCCATTGATAGTAGTTGCTGATCCACGGGCCTCCCAAGAACAACATAAACGCTCCCAAGCCCCCATAAGCTCGGTCACTTCCGGCTACCCAATCTCCCAAGCCATCCGCATTCACATCCCCCGCATAGGTTGGCGTGCCTCCCAAAAGACTGTCTATCGGCAACGCCGCATCCGGGATGGTATCCAAGCCGTCACCCCCTAAGTAAACACAATACCCATGCGGATTTATGCAAGGAAGAACCAATACCGGGAGTCCGGATTGATACGCCTGTGGAACGAAGCCTCCCCACCATGCATGAAATAGGTCATAATCGCCAAAATAATCCCCCGGCCGAGGATGAAAAAGCGCCACTGTCGTGTCGTAGCCGTTGAACACGCACGAAAAATCGCCCCAGCCGTCCGCGTCCATATCCGCCCCCGCTGTCAGATTGGAACCCAACAAGCCGAAGGAGGGCTGTGTTCCTTCAAGGCTGTCCACAGGTCCCACAAACCCCGTCGGTGTCCCCAAGTAGACCATGAGCCGCCCCCGGGAATTATTCCAATTTGCGTCTCCGACGATCATGTCTGGAATTCCATCCCCACTGATGTCTCCAGGAACAGCAACGGCGGTAGCATCTACTCGCAGCATCTGAACAAGTTCTATTTGTGCTCGCCCCCCTCTATAGAGACATATATAGCTTCGCCAACTCCCTGGGACCGCCCCCCCTGTCAGCAAATCCGGTATTCCGTCACCCGTAATGTCCCCAGTATTCCTGAGTTGAAAACAGGCTATAGAGTCGGGAAAACAAACCGTTGTATCTGGATCGGGAGACAGGCTAGCCGCTCCCCACCAGATATCCAAGACCGATGTATCGAATCCGGAAGTATAGCTCAGCACAGCGAAATCATCTATTTCATCTCCTGTCCAGTCGCCCAAGCCTTCCACCTTCTCATAGAACCAGCCGAGGCGGTCCCCCTGCCGATGCAACAGAACCTCCGGCTCCCACTGGGCAAAAGCCAAGACTACTGACCCTAACAACCCCAGACAAAACAAGGATCGTTTCACAGGGCACCTCCCTTATCGAAAGTTCCTTTTTCCTTTAAGAATATAAGCAGGGCTCGTCGAAATTCCAAGCATTCTCCGATGTGGGCGCACACATGGATGCGCCTTTACGCATGGGGACTCGCTATGCCCGCCTGAAATGAAAAAACCGCGACCGGAGGTCGCGGTTGAAAAGGGAATGCTGTTTGTCGAACATCAATACCGGGCTAATCCGGAGATTCGCCGCGGCGATTGTCTATAGATAGAACACGAGCCCCGTTTTCCAGCGCTGAAGCAGGAGCGGGCGCTCGCGGTCATAGGGCCAATCGGTGTGATAGGATTGAAGATGATGCGCGGCCGCCGTGATGCCGAAGCGCCAGGCGAACGAACAGAGCTGAACCGCCCAGCCATGACCGGCGTATTTTTCGAGAAATTCCGGCAAGGCTTCCGCCAAGAAGCCCTGCACAGCGCCGTGAATCAGCGTGGGCCAAAAAACCAAAGCACGCTTCACTTCGACGAACTCATAACCCACCTGCACACCCACATGACGCGTGGTGAAGCGCAGAGCCGACTCATAGCTGAGGCCAAATTGCCCCTGATTGTCTTCGTCATTCAAGGGAGAAGCCGTGGATTGGCCGAGAGCCGAAAAAGCGGTCGGCGTAACATCCAATCCATAAAGCCCCAATAAGGTGCCATGGTGGGTGGACACGGCGAACCAGTCATTGCCGAATAGTCTGCCTCCGGAACCGGTTCCGACAGTCAGACCCCAGAGGCGCGCGCGCCTGTCCGAATCGCTTAGAACCTGCAGCGTTGAAACCGAATTCCTCAGGGTCAGCCAATCCTCGGTATAGCGAAGGCGAATGCGGTCTTTCACCGGCCGCCAATGCTGAAAGTCGAGCCTCGCGAGAACCAAGGAAATGCCGTAGCCATAGTCTCCTTGGTAGCTCTTGTCAAGGAGAGCGCGCGGCACGGGCAGCGAGCCCTCCAAGATGAATCCGGGACGCCTGTTCGAGGATTCGCTCCACAAATCTTTGTCCCAATCGTCATCATCCCACTCGGCGAATGACGGCATCGCAGCCGATAGGATGAGTCCGCAAAATGCAAGAAGAATGAAAACCTGACGGGTCATGGGAACCTCTCCAAGTTTTGGTGAGAAGTAAGCTCTGCCCCCAAGAGCGCAGCGAGGCCGCCTTTCAGTACAAAGGGCTTCATAAATATAGACGAGCGTACCGCCGTGATGTTGCGCAACAGCCCATTGTCGCAGGCGCTATCTCAGAAGGCAAAGTTTTGTAATTTTTGGTGATGGAATTCCTTCCAGCCGCACAAAATAGATGCCGCTTGGAAGGTCATCCGCTCGCCAAATCAGGCGGTGTGAACCGGCGTCATGTGGGCCGGAAGCCAAAACAGCGACCCGCTGGCCGAGCACATTGTAGACGGAAAGGCGAATATCCGCACGTGTTGGCAAGGCGAAAGAAATCGTGAAATCCGGATTGCCGGGATTCGGATAGACCGAGACGGAAGCCTCTTGAGGAAGCAGCGATTCGTGTGTGTGCGCAGCCACATCGCTGCCCTCTCCGCGGCAGACCACATGAACATCTTGATATTCGCTATTAGAGATATAAATCGTGGCAGTATAGATCCCCACTGAACGAGGATGGAACTCCACGGGGATTTCGACGGAATCCCCCGGCACTAACACAAAGATGGTCGTATCCGGCAGTGCTTTGAAAACCGTATCGGAAATGTAGAAACCGTTGACAATAATGGAATCTGAACCGAAATTGATCGTCCAAAAAGAGAGCGTGTCGCGCTCGCCGGGGAGAAGGGCTCCAAAATCGAGCGTGTCGGGCCGAGCCACGAGAACGGGGCCTATGGTGTCCGGCACAAGAAGGCGCGTATGCCAAACTCCTCCGACAAAATCAGGAAAGAATCCCGCCGCAAAAACATCCACATAGGCGGGACTGTGGCGATGGGAGCCGAGCACGGTAATTTCCGCCGAAACCGCTATATCCTCTTGCCAAGTTCCCCCTCCGTCCGTCGTGCTCCAGATGCCGCCGATGCCTTCCTCGTAATTTCCTCCCGCAGCAAAACCGAGCTGCCGGTTGAGAAAATGCACCGTCCGAATGGGATAGTCGGTTTCCAGTAAGCGCTCACTCCAAGTATGTCCGCCATCGGTCGTTCGATGAACCCAGCCTTCCGATTGCGGGCTGATGCGGCCTCCCCCCGTCCATCCATGGAGCGTGTCCACAAAAGCAACGCCGCCATCACAGATTTCGTCGGCAGAGGGGCGAACCTCCCAAGTCCGGCCACTGTCGCGACTCACCCATTGATGTGAACCGGCCAAGTAGAGAAATCCATGGACATAGGCCAAGGGTCCGCTCACCCAATTGAAGG
>JAZDIW010000179.1:0-10889 GCA_043804575.1 bacterium | reverse complement strand
ATGCCGGTGCGACGCTCGCCAAATCAATGCCGTGTGCCGGGGAGCCGAAGAATCCAATCGTGAAAGTGTCAGAAATTGTGCGCTCGCTTCGAGCCTGTGGCCACCAAAGGGTATCCACCGTATTCGGCAGCATGACAATTTCGCTGTGATATTGTCTGTAAAGCGCGCCAAGCGGCGCGGTGCTTGCCGTCACGACTTCTGCTCGCTGAAGAAGTTCACAGAAGCTTTCCTCGAGTGCGCGGCGCCTTTGACCCCGACTGGAGAGAGGAGAGAATTGACCAAAGAATAAATCATCCACATCAATCAGAAAGGGAATCTCGACACGCGATAGGAGTTCGAGAAGTCTCTCGTGGTCAGCGGGGTTGCACAAAGGCCGCCGAAGAATCACCAGCGCGCTTGAGGCGAAGTCTTTCTCCAACCGCTCCCATATTTCCGCATTGGAGTTTACGCAATGCCATTGGGCGCGCAGGAATCCTTCGTTTTGTAGACGAGCAAGCGGTCCTGCCCAGCGCACTCTTGAGCCCGCCGCTTGCCAATCTTCCGAGCATAGAACGCAAACCAGAGGCAGTGGGCGATTTCGGAATTGGAGAGGAGGTTCCAATGAGAAAGCAGGTGTTGCTTCATCGCTATTCGCTTGGATTCCCCGCGGCATCCATCGCTCTTCAAAGCGCTTGCGGTTTTGGTCTTCGTTTTGGTAGCGTCCGGGCGT
This sequence comes from bacterium, assembly GCA_043804575.1. Classification (GTDB taxonomy): domain Bacteria; phylum Electryoneota; class RPQS01; order RPQS01; family DYHQ01; genus JAZDIW01. The sequence continues at coordinate 10,180 of JAZDIW010000179.1, read as the reverse complement.
CGCGCCGCGGAAATGTCGAACGCGCGAACCGAAATCAAGCAAGGAAGGAATACCCTTCTCGCGAGCGCGAAGGCAGAAATCAAGGTCTTCATATCCGTTGATGTAGCCTTCGTCAAAGCCGCTTAAGTTTTCAAAAATTTCTTTGGAAACGAGCATCGCTGTCGCGGATACGGCATCGCATTGGCTGACGCCGCTCTCCTGCTCCGGCCAAGTGCCGTGCCCGATCTCTTCTATTCGAGCCTTGCCAAGTCGTATACCTGCATTCTGAACTAACCCATCCCAATAGAGAAGAAGTGGAGAGAGAATACACGGTGAATGTCGCGCATAAGTATCCAGCAGAGATTTCAAAAATCCCGGCTCGGGCAGTGTATCATTATTTAAAAAGAGAAGATACTCACCGGAGGACTCTCGGGCGCCTCCGTTGCAGAGCTCCGCAAAAGCGCGTCCTCCGTCTGCAAGAACGATTTTCACCCCGCCGAGTTCGCTTGCGCGAGAGAAATCTCCTGCCGGGGGCTCACCTGTGACCACCAAGATTTCGGGGGCGAGCTCATGACACTCTGGCGAAATCGCCTGCAAACATTCGCGGGTAAGATGCCATTGGCCCGCCGTGGGGATGATGATAGAAAGGAGCGGCCGATTCTCGTTGAAGTGTGATGTCTCATTAAGAGGCGGAGCAAGTGTTCGCCAGAGTTCGGCACGCTTCTTTGGAAGGACTCTATTTCTTTCTGCCGGACTCTGATAGAGCAATCCGAAATCATCCAGACAGGGAGACCTGAGCGCAAGACCGGAACTTAACTCAGGAGGTGTTTCAACGCTCTCTGCGAACATCACACTCACTGCATGTGCGACATCTTTCGGGGAAGGCATTCGTCCCTCGGGGATGAATTCTTCGGATTCGAGGACATGTGCGCAGGGAGCGCAGGGCCCTGTGAAAGCCGCGCGCGCACCGGAGAAAAAAAGTCCCAATGTGGGAATGCCCAAGGCCGCGGCGAAGTGAAGACCTCCCGTGTCCGAGCTGATAATCAAGTTGCAGGAAGCCAAAATGGAGCCGAGTGCGGGCAAAGTGGTTTGAGCAACAAAGTTGCGAACAGGAAGAGCGAGTTCTTGACAAAGAGTTTCCATGCGCCTCGCTGCCGGGGTATCTCGCTCGGTTCCCAAGAGGAGAACCTCTTGCAGTGCCCCTTTGAGGAGCTTCAGGAGCTCGATCCAGTTTTCTTCAGGCCAGGCGCGTGCAGGATCTCCGGCGCCGACGAAAATGCCGAGCCTGCGAGCAGAGCAGGGAAGTGAGGGAGGAAATTGCGCGGCTAAAGAGGGAGGAAAATCCGGCGAAGCCTCCGGGGGGCCCGCGAGTAGAGCCCAGAGGTCGGTCAAATGAGCCGGTGTTGCCGTCGGGTCTGAGACCATGTTATCGAGATAGGCCATCGGCGGATCTGGGGCTCCTTTCCGTCCCACGAATCCCCGCGTCTCTTTGGCCTGGAGCATTCCTGCGAAGTGAGTTGCCGCACGGCTTTGATTCAAGACATAGACAATATCGGGCCGAGCAAAATTGGCTTTTTGAAGGACTTGTTGGAATTCCGCGAAGAGAGTATCCAAGCGATGCTCGAACTTCGCCAGCGCCCAAAAATGCCTCAGCGGCATCCCTACGACTCGGTCGGGTTCGGGAAAAGAAGTGGCGAGCTCAGCGAAGATTTCGTCCACGCACAGGAGAATCTCCGCCGCGGGGTCATTTGCCCGAATGCGAGCCAAGAGCGGCCGGGTCTGAAACAAATCACCCAGCCGCGCCCATTGAAGAATGCAGTGTATCACAATCCAAATCTATGTCTGTTTCTCGAACTGTGCCAAGACTTCTTGGGCGGCGACATGATCCGGTTTCAAGGCCAGAAGCTGACGACAAGTGTTTGCGGCCGTTGCCGTTTGCCCCATTTTGAATTGCAGGCCGCAGAGATGGAATAGAAAGTCCACATCCTCGGGATGCTGCTCTATGTAGGTTTTCAATGGAATCTCCGCCAGTTCGGGCTTTTCCGTCTTCATGGCCAGTCTGTAGAGATTGAAGAGTGCCTCGACATGGTCCGGCTCTCTTTGAAGAACTTTCATGAATTCCTGCGCGGCGGCCGAAGCCATTCCGCGCTCCGAAAGCGCCAAGCCCAAGCCGAAATGTGCCTTCAAATTTTCGGGATTGTGGGCCGCCGCGATGGCGAATCCATAATGCGCGGCTTGCCAGTTTTGTGCGGTCAATGCCGCGGAGCCTAAGCCCAAATAGGGTCGTTCGGACGAAGGATTCTGCAGCAAGGCGTGCAAATAGGCCTTCTCGGCTTCTTCCGCGCGCCCAAGTCGGGTGGAACAATTCCCCTTAAGCTGCCAAGCCACAAAGCGCTCGCTTTCCGACAGCCCATCCGGCTGCGCCAAAATCTTTCTCAAATTTTCGACCGCCTCTTCAAACTTCTGAAGATGATATTGGGTTTGTGCCCGTGCCAGCAGAACGGTCTGATTCTGAGGTAAGTCAGCCATAATCCTTTCGGCTTCTTCGGCGCGTCGAAGTTCGAGAGCAAGTTCGGCCAGCTCGCCGATAGCCTCGGCTCCAACAGTCTCTGAGTGCAGGAGTCTCTGAAGAATATCCCAAGCCATTTCCGGTTCGCCTGCCTCTCGCTGCGCCCGCGCTTCTTCAAGTAACTCGCGTTCATACTCTTCCGATTTCAAATAGCGAGGTGGTCCGACATCCGGCCATTGAAGTCGGAAGCCATCGCTCGCCAAGACTCTTTCCTCGTCCCATTGGACCGTGCCCGCCCATTTGGCCAGATACCTTGATAATTTATCAGGGTCACCGGCGAGCTTATCCGGATGAGACTTTCCGTGATAATAGACCACGGCGTTTGGATGAAAGACGATCTTTCCCTTTGCATCGCGGACGCGGAGGCAAAAATCAATATCTTCCGCTTCAGGCAGATTCTCTTGGAAACCGCCCAATCTCTCGAAGATGTCTCGCCGCACGAGCAGGCAGCCGGCGCTGACCGCTTGGAACTCGCGCCGTCGGCTTGCCACCGGAGCGTCGGAAGGAAAGCCCCGATAGACCGAGAAGGGAACTTTATCTTCGCGGAAGAGGAAACCGATATGTTCAATCGTGTGGTCAGGGCGGACAAACTTGCCGCCCACGCAGTGGATGGCGTCGTCTTCTTGCGCGGGTTCCAGCAAATACTTCAGCCACCCCGGCTGCGGCTCTGTCGTGTTTTCGAGGAAAACAAGGAACTTCCCGCGTGCTCGCTGTGCCGCCAAATTGAACGCCTGAGCTCGAGACAGCGGCATAGCTTGGCGGAGAATCTGCACATCGCCTTCAATCGCCGCAAGAAGCTTTGGCGTGCGGTCTGTCGAGGCATTATCCACGATGATGACTTCATAGGTCGGGCCGGAAGTATCGCCCGAGATGGCCTCCAAACATCTTTCGGTGTCCTCCGCTCCGTTTTCCACGGAAAGAATAACGGAACAGTCAAAGAAATAGGTCGTGGAAGCATTCTTTGTAATCACAGTCGGTTCCTTTCGGGTCTCGAGTGGGGCGGAACTTGAATCCTGCGCATGGTGTGACCTTCTTGCAGGCGCTCTCACGGCGAGGATGTTTTCATAGATTCCCAATGTGCGTTCCGCGGAATGCTGCCAAGTAAATTGGCGCGCATGTCGTGTTGTGTCCGGATTCTGTTGTGATTCTATCGCCTGAAAAACCGCGTTGCGAATGGAAACGGGATCATCCGGTTGGCAGGCAAAGAGCCTATCGGAGGGCAAGTAATCCTCCACACTGCCCCAAATGCTCGCCGCGACGGAGCATCCATAGGCTGCCGCTTCCACGGACACGAGTCCCGGCAGTTCATACCAGCTTGGGAGAATGTGGCAGAGCGCGGCGCTGTAGAAGGCCGCCAATTGCAGCGGCGAGACATGTCCGGCAAGGATGTTTCGTCCGCGTCTCTGGAAACTGCGACAAAGGCTCTCATAGGGAGGTTGATAGGTAAAACCACCGGTGACGAAAACGAGAGTCAGCTCATCATCTTGGAGGGCCTTCATGAGCATGAGCTGGTTTTTTCGTGTTTCGAGGCGGCCGACGCAAAGGACAAAGGGCCCCACTCCAAGCTGCTCTCGGAGTTCCTCTTTGAGCTCTGCGCCAAATTCATCTAAGACTCGAATGCCGAAGGGTACGGCGTGGACGCGCTCGGCGGCTTCGGAAAAGTCTTGGCGCAATCGCGACGCTTCTCTCTCTCCGCTGGCCAGAAGCGCCCGTGCCCCTCGGGCAACGAAGGCGTTTTCGAGCCTTACTCCCGAGGGAATCTGTCGCAGCGCCGATAGCTTCCGTTGGAACATCTCGTCATCATAGCCGGACTCCATGTATTCTGCAAAAAGGGGCAATGTCTGACGGGATTTTTCGAGAAAGCAGGGCCACTCCTCATAAAGGGTCGTCACCACATAGGGCACATTCTGGCGCAGAGCGTTTTGCGCAAAGATGTGAGATGCCGGAAGAATCGTCAGATTGATCAGATGAACCAAATCAATCCCCGCAAGATCACAGGGCTTGGCCGAAGCCGATACGTCCACATCCAGGGCTGTCAGACCGTCATGAAGTCCGTTCATGACACCCGTATCGCCGCCGGGATGACTGAAAGCATTGGAACGATTCTGGAGCAAGACACGCAACCGGCGCTCCTTGGGGTGTGTCGGCCTCTGCGCCGGAGCCACTTCTTGATAGGCCTGCAGAGTCTTGTCGGCCACACTTTCCCAGCGAAAATTTCGAGCGCGCCGAAAGCTCTCTTCCGACAAAGACTGACGAAGAGTCGGATTCATTGCGAGCTTGGCCATGGCCTCTGCGATGTCCTGCACATTCGTGGGTTCGATAAGAAGACCTGATGAACCCACGATTTCGGGCAAGGCCGTGCGATTCGATGTAATCACAGGAGTGCCGCACGCCATGGCTTCGAGTGCGGGCAACCCGAAGCCTTCATAGAGCGACGGGAACACCATCGCCGTCGCGCCGCGCAGGAGACATTTCATCTCCTCGTCGCTGACATACCCCAGGGGTTTTATCCTCGAAAGAATATCCGGGCGCGGAAGGCGCTTGGAGAATTCCTTCAGAAATTCCCGATCAAATTCGCCGACGAAGACCAATTCGTGAGACAATTTGAACTCTTCGAGGGCATGGATGAAGGCTCGAATAAGAGTCCCGATATTTTTTCGAAAATCAATGCCGCCGGAATAGATGAAATAGTCCGTCTGAAGGTTGTGTTTTCTTCGCATGGCTTCAACGGCACGCTCATCCGGGATGTCGAGAAATACCGGATCCAGCCCTCCCAGAATGGGCCGAACGCGCTCCGCTTCGATTCCCAATCGCTTTTGCACATCCTCGGCGACGAAATTCGAAATCGTCAGGAATTTCGCGCAACGCTCTTTGAGAAAGGTGAGCTTCTCTTCGTATTCCCTTCTGAGAGAAGGGCGTTCATCGAGATAAACCTCATGGAACGCCAGAGGAATCAGATCATAGATGGTAGCGACCAGAGTGAGATCCCCCGATGGGAAAGGCAGCAGAGGGACCTTGGGAATCAGAGGAAGAGGATCCGTCAGGTGAAAAAGGTCCAGTCCTTTCCAAAAGCTCGGATGAAAGGGCGAGTAGCTACAATTCTTTTGGGAAAGGAAAGGGGGGAGGTAATCCTGATTCCAGAGGGCGTCGTCGCCATAAAGAACAAATTCGCAATCAGGAGCTTGCGCAAGCAAGAGGCGAAGTTGATTGCACAGATACCGTCCGATTCCGCGATGGCGTGTAGAGGGGTGACAAAGGGCGCGAACATCCACGCCAATTCTCAAAGGTCGTCGCGTGACGACCCTACAGGTAGACAGATTTTGTTGCTTGTGGGGAAGGTGCTCAACCATCACGGCAATTTCGAGCGAAAATTTGTTCCTCTTAACTGAGGAAGTCCACAAGGGACTTGGTGAACATGTGCGCTCCCAAACTTAGCATCGCTTGATACGCGTACTCTTCGGTGGCAATCCGAGTGGCAATGTCCGTGATGTCTACGCCCTCGGCCTTTTCCAGCGCATCCGTCAGCGTGATTTTATAGTCGAGCAGACGCCCCGTCGTATCCTGAAGTCGCTGTCCCAGAGAGCCGAGATAGGCTTGCTGTTCGGTGAAGCGCTCGCGAATCTGCGCAAGTTGCTCGCGCAAGTAAGGATTGCTGCGTGTTTCTTCATATCCCTCGGGGGGAGTATTGTTGTTGGCGATGGTGTTGCGCAGCTCAATCACGACATAGAAAAGGTCATCGTCCGTGCCCTGCGAGCCCACGGGCTGGAAAAGAAGGTTGCCCGGCATATTGACCCGGAGCCGTTCGTCTTCGCCGATTTGACGGTAGATTTCTCCTCCGATGGTCGCGGCATTCGCGGAAACCGAGATGATTCGCCCGTCCACATCTCGCTCATCGGCAAACGGAGTGCTGAGAGTCTGCCAACCTCCAAAGACAAATCGGTCGTTGAATCGCGAATTCGCCAGTCCCCAGAGCTGCTCCAGCTTCTGGTCAATTTCCAGTGCGGCGGCCTGGCGGTCCTGTTCCGTTTGGTCATCGTTGTCGGCGCGCACGGCAAGGCTGTCTATCTCGGTGATGAGCTCGACGATTTCCTGCAGGCGGGCATCGGCAAAATTGGTCCAGCTTTGAGCATTTTCGATGTTTCGAAGGAATTGGTCTTGCCTCTTCAGACATTCTTCGAGCCGAAGCGCGCGCGAGGCCTCCGTGGGGTCATCCGACGGCACGCGCAGCCTTCGGCCTGTCGAAAGCTCCTGCTGAAGCCGGTAGAGGTTCTCCAGTCGCTTGTTGAGATCCGCAAGGTATGTGCTATGTCGAAGTTGATCCGATACGCGCATTCCTACCTCCTTAGACCATCGCCAAGATCGTCTGCATCATTTCATCGACCGTCGAGATCAGTTTCGCGGCGGCTTCATAGCATTTTTGCACCATGATCAGATTCGCCATTTCCTCATCCATCGAAACGCCCGAGACAGACTGTCGTCGCTGTTCCAGAAGGTTGGTGGCGGCTTCTTCGGTTGTGCGCCGTTCGGTCGCGAGGGAGGTCTCCGAACCAAGCGCGCTGGCAAGATTCGAGTAGTAGTTGCCCAGAGTCGAGAGGCCTCCGTCGAGCAACCGTTCCGTCTGCAATTGGCCGATCCATAGGGCGATGGAATTATCCCCGGGTGCATCGGCGCTGGACGAGGCGGCAATCAGCCTCGGATCCGCGACGATGGCCGCGTCCACGGCAATGTTCCCTGCCCCCGTCGTGCTGGCATCCCAGAAATTGAAGCCGTTGCTTCCGGTCAGTCCATAGCCCGTCACATGACGATTGTTCACTTCTTGGACAAGCGTCGTCGCAAACGTGTTGAGTTTGGTCAGCGCATTGGGGATCGTCTGGTCTCTTGCCGTCAGGGTTGCCTTGAGCTTGCCGTCTCCCAATGGAATGGGCTGCCCACTTCCGGACCATGCCACGCGATGAAGAGTCATGTTGTCTTCGGAATAGGCCGCAACCTCCAAGACTTGGGCATGGTCAACCTGGATGAGGATTTGTCCTCCCAGATAGACATTTACAGCCCCGCCGTCGTTTTCGTGGGTGGTAATGGGAACATATTCGGAAAGCCGGTCCAGCAAGAGGTCTCGCCGGTCGCGCAAGTCGCCCGCTTCTCCGCCGGAGACCTCGGCATTCACAATCCGGACATTCAGAGCCGCGATTTCCGCCGTGAGCTGGTTGATCTCACCCGTTTGCTGAACCAAGGTTAGGTCCAGCTCCTCTCGCCGGGAGCGAAGTCCGTTATGGACACGATTCAGAGATGACGCCAGAGTCTGCGCACGGCTAATAAGATTCGTTCGGGTCGAGAGGCTCTCGGGGTCGTTGGCCAGATCCTGCCAAGCATCCCAGAAGGCTTGCAGGTGGTCGCTGATTGCACTGCCTCCAAATTCGTTGAACACCTCTTCGACTCTCGTCATCGAGTCTTCCAGCTGGGTCCAATAACCCAGGGTGGTGTTCGTGCGTCGAAATTGACTGTCAAGAACTGTATCGCGTATCCTCCGCAGATCCTCGACAGCCACGCCGCTCCCATAGAACCATCCGTTGCTGTTCACGATAGCCGGCGCTGTCATCAAATCGAGGCGTCGGCGAGAGAATCCTGCCGTATTGACATTGGCCGTGTTGTGGCCAATGATTTGCATCTTGAGCTGCTGTACAAGCAGCGCTTCTCGTCCCGTATTCAATATGCCGCCGAGTGTGCTCATTATCAGGCCTGCCGATCCACAAGTATTGTATGGCTGGTAACGGATTCATTCGGTCGGGGAGTGTAGGTGGGTGTGGGAGTCAGCATCTGGGAAAGCTGCATCAGCCCGTTGAAGGTGATCTCCAGGGAGCGATGGGCCAGTCTCTCGCTCTCACACGCGGCCTCCTGAAGCCCCTTGAATCGCTCGAGCAGATCCCTTTTCCAAGGTGTGCCCAGCGAGAGCTTCTTGGTCCTGCCCCACTTCTTGACTCGCAGGGAAAGCTCCGTGATGGCTTTGTCGATATCGGGCAGGAGCTCGTAGTAGGCGTCCACTTTTCCCGCGTGCAGCATGTCGCGTCCTTGACCCAAAAGACCACTCAAACGCTCGCAAAGATGCGCCTCGACGGACGCTCGATAGTCGGTCTCTTTCATGGATTCGTCTCCCCGGTTTCCAAAGATGCGGTGGAAAGCGGCTCCAGTTGCCTGATCAAGGCATCGGCGATGCCCAGAGGGCTCTGCGCCGAGATTCGCCTTGCCAGTTCCCACTCGATGAGTTCGCCGTAGGTTTTTCCTTCAATGCCGGCGCCGAAGATGGACCCGGTCTCCAAGGTCTTCTCCATTTCTTGCAGAAGCTGGAGGACAAAGAGCGACTCGAAGGTCTGCGCGACTTCTTTCAGGCGCGTGGGCTGCTCTGCGGCCTTCGTGTTTTCCGTTCTCGATCGCGGAAGGAAGTTCGATTTTTGGATCGCAAGAGGTTCCATTCGGACGCTTCTTATCGTTTAGATAATGACCACTTCGGCCTGCAGAGAGCCGGCTTCTTTCAGAGCTTGAAAAATCGCGATCATGTCTCGCGGCGGAACACCCAGGGAATTCAGAACGCGCGCCACATCCCCCACCGAAGGGGCCTGGTCAATGACCTGCAATCCTGTCCCGGCGCTCTCGACAGTAATCTGACTCTGCGGCACCACGACCGTCTCCCCGGATGAAAAGGGCGGGGGCTGCGAAATGGCCGGGCGTTCGGAGATCTCGACGGTCAAATTCCCATGCGCGACCGCCGCCGGCAGCAAGACGACTCCATTCCCGACCACAATGGTGCCGGTGCGTTCGTTAATGACCACCCGGGCAATCGCATCCAGTGTGATGGTCAAGTTCCCCACCACCACAGCAAAGGCAAGTTTCTCGGATGGAGAATCAATTCCTTTCGGAAAATCTGCGACGATGGTTGCCGCGTCCATGGCCCGAGCATTGCCCTCGGGAAAACTTTCTTCAATGGCTTGCACGATTTTCACGGCCACGGCCATATCGGGCGACTTCAAGTTCAACACCAGCGAATCCTGAGGAACGGTTGAGGGTAAGGCATCTTCCAAGAGAATCAGTCCTTCGGGCACTCGCCCGACCACCGCATGATTGCGCGCCAGGCGCGAACCGGCCGACTCATAATTGTAGCCGCCGATGGATAGGGGCCCCTGGGCCTCGCCCATGGGTTTGCCGAAAGGATCCTGCAGCACCGTACGAAGAAGAGTTCCACCTTGAAGGCTTGTCGCATCCCCTAAAGAGGAGACGGTGATATCCCTTCGAGCTCCCGCGCGTGTTCCGGGTTCGAGCTCCGTGGTTACCATGACGGCGGCCACATTGCGAAGCTTCAAATTTCTGGGATCCACCGTGATACCGAATTGGCGCAGCATGGTGGCGAAAGTCTGCGGAGTGAAAGTCGCTTTCGTTCCGTCGCCCGTACCTGCCAGACCAATCACGAGTCCGTAGCCGATAAGCGGCGTGGCCGTGTGATTCGGGGGGGTGGTCAAGTTGCGCACGCGCACCTGGGCATGGGCGCACAGACAGAACCCAAGCCACGAGAGTAGTAGGATAATTCGGTACCGCATCTTAGAAAATCCAATGAATGAGCCGCGCGAAGACTCCGGGCTTCTG
>JAZDIW010000178.1:0-7784 GCA_043804575.1 bacterium | reverse complement strand
TGGCTTTGGTGGACATAATTCCACGATTGCCGTCCGTCGCTTCGCCTGATAGTCGAAAAGGCGGCTCCATGCACTCCCTATGGTCAAAATGGTTTCGGCGGCCAAGCAAATATGGGATTGACCGCAAGACGCTGAAGAATCTCGAGGAATTGGAGCGCAAAATCGGTTATCGTTTCACGCATCTGAATTACCTGTGCTGCGCGTTGAAACATCGAAGTTGCCTTCAAGAACTTGGCGAAACACCCTGTGATGCCAATGAGCGGCTCGAGTTTCTCGGAGACGCCGTTCTGGATCTGGTCTCTTCGGAATTTTTCTATCACCATTTCCCCGAGAAGATTGAGGGCGACCTGACGAGGATGAAATCGGTGATGGTTTCGGGATCCGTGCTCGTGAAAGAGGCACAGCGTTTGGATCTTGGACGATATGTCTTTCTCTCCGACAGCGAGGAGCGTTCGGGCGGGCGAACACGCAGTTCGATTCTGGAAGATACCTTCGAGGCTCTATTGGGGGCGATTTACTTGGATGGAGGCTACGCGGCCGCACGACGCTTCCTGACTCGAGGGCTGTTCGGCAAATGGGAAGAGGTCATTGCGCACCCGGAGTTTATCAATTACAAGAGTCGGCTTCTGGAATACACGCAACACCATGCTCTTCCCAATCCCATCTATGTGCTGAAAGAAGAGAGCGGCCCAGACCATGCGAAGGAATTCATAGTCGAGGTTTATCTGAACGGTCAGGCCTGCGGAGCGGGGGAAGGTCATTCCAAGAAGATCGCGGAACAAATGGCGGCCTGTCAGGCGGTGCGGAAGCTCGGACTGATTTCACCGTGGTGCGAGGATTCGGGGGAGCGGAAAGAGGACTTGTAAGAGGAGAATCGGGACCTGTCGGTAGCGACGAAGGAAAGGACATTCATGGACTACTTCTTTACGGAAGACCAAATGGCACTTCAGGAGCTTGTTCGCAAGATCGCCGACGAGAGAGTGCGACCAGCGGCGGCCAAGCTCGACCGCGAAGGAATTTTTCCGTGGGACCTCGTGAAAGTCTTTGCGGAATCCGGTTTGTATGGAGCCATTGTTCCCGAAGAATATGGAGGCACGGGCAAGGGAATCGTGGAGCTCGCCATTATCAGTGAAGAGCTCGCGAAGGCCTGCGCCGGCGTCACTTTGGCCGTCGCGGCTTCGGCTCTGGGCACATTTCCTATCATCATTGGGGGCAATGATGAGCAGAAGCGTCGCTACCTGCCGGATCTGGCTGAAGGCAAATACTTGGCGGCGTTCTGCCTGACCGAACCCGACGCGGGCTCGGACGCAGGAGCGATTCGCACCCGCGCCACCCGAGTCGGGGACGAATATATCATGAACGGAAACAAGATCTTTATTACGAATGGGGGCGTCGCTCACATTTATACGGTCGTCGCCGTTACGGATCCCGCCAAAGGAAGCCGAGGAGTCTCCGCGTTCATTGTGCAGGATGATTTTCCCGGTTTCAAACTCGGCAAAGAAGAAGACAAAATGGGGATTCGCGCTTCGGCAACCTGCGAAATCATATTCGAGGATTGCCATGTGCCTGCGGCGAATCTCTTGGGTCGAGAGGGAGAAGGATTTGCCATTGCCATGAAGACTCTGGACAAGTCTCGGCCCGGCGTTGCGGCGCAGGCTTTGGGTATCGCTCAGGGCGCCTTTGATTTGGCCCTGGACTATGCGCGCAAGCGCGTTCAGTTCGGACAACCCTTGGTCGGACATCAGGCGATTCAATTCATGTTGGCCGACATGGCCACGCAGATTGAGGCCGCACGCGCCCTTGTCTATGCGGCGGCCCGCCTGGTGGATTCGGGTGCGAAGAATGTCGCTCAGGCCTCGGCGATGAGCAAGCTCATGGCCTCGGATGTTGCCATGAAGGTAACCACGGATGCGGTGCAGATCTTCGGCGGTTACGGCTATATGCGTGATTATCCGATTGAAAAATTTATGCGCGATGCCAAGATTACCCAAATTTATGAAGGAACAAATCAAATTCAACGCATGGTCATTGCCCGCACTTTGATACGAGAAGCGGCTTCCAAAGGATAACATGGATACGGTGAGATATTGCACCGTCTGTGGCGGCGCGCTTGACCGAGTACGAATTGAGGAACGGTCGCGCTCCGTTTGCAGAAATTGCGGGCGCATCCACTATATGAATCCCATTCCCTCGGTGGTGGCCATTCTGGAGCAGGACGGCAAGGTTCTCCTTGTGCAGCGGGCGGTGCAGCCCGGAAAGGGCGACTGGTGTCTGCCCGGCGGATTCATCGAAGCGGGCGAAACCGTTTCGGATGCGGTGATCCGCGAGATGCGAGAAGAGACGGGTCTCACCTGCCATCCTTTGGAAGTGTTGGATGTCTGCAGTGATCTCGGCGGTTTCTATGGGGATATCGTTGTGGTTTGTTATCGCGCAGAGACGGTGGGAGGAGAATTGAAAGCAGGTGATGACGCCATGTCCCTTGCTTTCTTTCCGGCGGACAATGTGCCCCGACTCGCCTTTCCATGTCACCGGCGATTCTTGGAGAAATTCTGGCAGCGGGCTCTTTCCTTACCACAGTATGTTTAGGCAGAAGAGAAAACGGTTTCTTGTCTTGACGCTGGCTCTGTTCTGGCTGGGCTGCGCGATTGAAGAGTCCTCGGAACTTCAGACGGGGAGTCTGGAAGTGCGCCTATCCGACTCGACGGGCACCGAGATAACCGGCGCCGCCATCTATATTGACGGCGTTGAAACGGGCCGGCAAACGCCCGCCGTCGTTTGCGGGATTCTTACCGGTCAGCGACAGCTTCGCGTATGGAAGCCGGGCTATGTTCCGACGGACACGGTGCTCACCGTGGTGCGCTTCGATACGATTCGAGTTTCTCTCGTCACCGCCCTTGCCGATACGGGTGCCGTCGAGCTTGTGGATGTGCCGATTGGCGTGACGCTCTTGCTGAACGGAGAGGCGAGCGGCCAGACGCCTCCGGCCGTTTTCCCGGCGATCGGAGTGGGGAATTATCGCCTTTCGGCCTATCTGCCGGATCATGCGACGGATTTGCCCTCTCTTTGGCGCGTCGAGATCGTGGGCGCCGACACTTTGCGCGTGGAAGGCATCCAGTTTACTTCAACACCTCAAGGCAATCAGCCCAACAGTCTTGTTATCCCGTTTGCACTTCCCAGCGATTGGGAACGCGATTTTGCCGTGCAGGATTGGCGCGGTCATGTGGTGCTCATCAATTTCTGGTTCAAGGATTGCCAAAATTGCATTCTCGAGTTCCCCTATCTGCAGCAGGTTTATGAGGAGTTCGGCGCAGAAGGGGGATTTCAAATTCTGGCGGTGAATCCGTATGATCCCATGGAGACCATTCGTCAGTTTCGCGTTCAGAGCGGATTGACTTTTCCGTTCCTGAGAGACGGGGATCATGCGGTCAGTCTGTGTTATGCCGTAGCCATATATCCCACGAATCTTCTTGTGGACAAGCGCGGGATCATTCGGAATCGTTTGGGACGAGTCACTTATGAGGAGCTTCGGGCGCTGGTAGATGGATTGTTGAATGAATAGAGAAATATCAATTTAGGGAGACCAAAGGTACGATGCGCGTTCTGATTGTATTGGCTCTGTTCTCTTTTCAAGTCCTCGGAGGATTTGCTCAGACATTTTCCTTTACGGCGGATACGGTTGCTCGATATGGCGAGTCGGGCGAGGTTGTTATTTTCCATGCCGTATTCGAGAATTTCTTGAATGACACACAATCCATTCATTTCCATGTAGATGTCTACGACTTTCCGGACACGAACTGGACGATTGGCATCTGCAACCAAGCGGGCTGTTTTCCTCCGGGCGTCACGGATGTCAACTATACCTATGAGGCCCAGGCGAGGGACACTCTTGTTTCTTTCGATGTGTGCATGACGGAAGTCGGAGATTCCGGGCGCTTCAGCGCAACCTTGACGGCGGCTGTCGATCCCGACCATCCGCAGACGGTTCATTTCACCATCTACAAGGAATCATTGGATGTCGTGTGGCGTCTGGAAACGATTCCCGAGGATGACGGTTTGATGTTCTCTTATCCGAATCCTTTCAACAGCGAGACGACATTGGAATTCTCCATCCTTCGTTCTGAGGCGACGGAACTGGTCATCTGCGATCTGCTTGGTCGAGAAGTCGCGAGAATCCTCGATGGTGAGCGTCTCAATCCGGGGACGCATCGGCTTCGTTGGTCCGGGACGAATCTCAATGGAGTTCCTCTGTCTTCCGGAGTCTATTTTGCCCGTCTGAGTGTAGGCGACGAATTTCATATTCGAAGATTGTACCTTCTCCGATAATTGTAGGCGATGAACATGTTGCGACCTTTGAGAGTCTTCGTTGGATGTTTCGTGACCATTTCGATGCTCGGATTTCCTTTCCGGGGAATTGCCGCTCCGTCGGATTGGACTCTGAAGGATTTGGATGGCGGCCGTTTTACCTTGTCCGAAAATCTCGGCAAGGGGCCTATCCTGGTCCTTTTCTGGGCGACCTGGTGCCGTCCCTGCAAGCAGGAAATGAAGGACTATCGAACCATTCTGAAGTCCTATCAGGAAAAGGGAGTCCGGATTCTGGCGATTTCCGAAGACAATTCGAAAACCCAAAGTCAAGTCAAGCCCTTCATGAAAGGCAATGGCTATGACTTCACCGTCCTTCTTGATCCAACCGGCGAAGTTCTGAAAGGCTATGATGGGATCTCGATTCCCTACACGCTCGTTTTGGATTCGTCCGGGAAAGTACAGAAAGTCTACCGCGGAAAGATCCGCGATATTGATGAGTTGAGCGCGCTCCTTGAAAAACTACTTGCGGAAACGCCGGGTGAGTAGATCCCTTGTTTGTTGCATGATTTGCCTGCTCTCTTTGGCAGGCGCGCGGTGGTCTATGGGTGCTGATCTTACGGTCGGCGGTGCGAATCTGCTGCGCCTCGATGAGGGATTCGAGGTGGATCCTCAGAAGTCCGCCGAGTATCCGGAGAATCGCAGCCGTCGCAGCTTCTTCGAAAATCGGCTGCGAATGAACATTGGCTACGGCCATTTGAGTTTTGGCGGGCGTCTTCTCTATTTCCGTCCCTCGGAGATTGACCGGAAATTCTTCGGAGTGGAGAGTGAAACGGAATTGGACAAGCGTTACCTGGAGGCCCAGGTTTCTCCGCTGGCTATCCGTGTGGGCCATTTCGCCCAAGTATTCGACTACGGTCTTGCGCTGAGCCTGCTGGAGGAGCGGGATATCTTTTTCGACAGTGAATTAGATGGCGTGCGTTTCTCGTTTGCCAAAGGTCCGGTTTCCTTCGCCGCCCTGAAAGGGCGCTCTCGAGCCAGGCCCGGTTTTCTGGTGGCGGAGGAGGGAGTCACCGGTATCCATGGCGAGGTCGCACCGGCCCCGGGCTGGAAGATGGGAGCAAGTTTCGTTCACCTCGATTCTTCGGGATACCCGGAATCCCGTCTGCCTGCGGTCAGCGCAGCGGCATCGCTCGGACCGGTACAATTGGGCGGTGAGTTCGCTTGGAAAGAGACGGATGTGGGCTCCGAACAAGTCCAGGGCCATGCCGGATATGTTGAGACGATGGTGACGGCCGGTTCCTATACTCTATTTGCCGATTACAAGGATTACCGCTATCGAGGCTGGACGCCCTTTCAGAATCCGCCGCTTGTGAGTAGAGAAATTGGGCCGCGACTTCTGCAAAATCGCGAGCCTCATGTCTTCTATCCCGAAGATGATGTCGGGTATCAGGTCGAGCTGAGTGGCATGGTTACGGAAGAGCTTTTCGCTCGGATTCATTTCAACCACTCAAGCCACCATGCAGCTGGACAAAAAGGAATCGCGAGGCCGACCTTCCAAGAGCGCAATTGGCCTTATTGGGAGTTCTTTGCCGACGCGGAAATGACATGGCCTTCGCAGTGGCGCCTTGAGTTTGAAGTGGGATTGAATGAGGAGGCGCAGCTTCAGTATTGGTACAAGAAGCACTGGCTTGCCGCCGATGGCGCCGCTCCTCTTGGCGAAGCCGGTTCTCTTCTGTTTGGGGCGGAAGTGTTGGGGGTTCGAGACGAGCGCACGGAGGAGAATTTCACCGATGCGCTACTCATGCTGGGTTGGGACGACGGCAAGCGTTTTTCCCTTGAAGTGCAGTCTCAATGGACAGACGACGAATCTCTGCGAAAGAAGGAAGGGATTTCTTGGCCTTCGGCGGAGGCAGCCTACTCCTTTGGGGAGGGCCGGCATCATGCGATTCTCTTCTATGGCCGCGAGCGGGGAGGACTGCGCTGCTCCAACGGCTTCTGCCGTCGCGTGCAGCCTTTCGAAGGATTTCGATTCATTCTCGAAAGCTCGTTATGACGAGTGCCCAAACAGAACTTGACCCGCGACGGTTGCTGCCATCGGTGGATGCGGTCTTGCAGGATGAGGCGCTGTCTTCCATTCGAGAAAGAATTGCGCCGGAGTTCGTGACCCAGGCAATCCGCCTGATTTTGGAGCGGGAGAGAGTACGGGTCAGGGAAGGGGAGCTTGCACCCGATGCGGCAAAGGTCGCGAAATCAGCGGCAGCCGAACTTCAATCCTGGTTGAATGGCGGCTTGCACTCCGTCATCAACGGAACGGGAATCATTCTCCACACGGGTCTTGGACGCGCTCCTTTGGCGCCGGAGGCCCAGGAGGCGATCCGGCAAGTTGCCAAGGGCTATTGCAATCTCGAAATTGATTTGCCGACGGGCCGGCGCGGCGAAAGACAGAACCTTGTTCTCGAGGATTTCCGTCGTCTTCTGGGTGTCGAGGCCGCTCTCGTCGTCAATAACAATGCGGCGGGCGTCTTTTTGGTCTTGAGTGCCTTGGCGTTCAAACGCGAGGTGATTGTCTCTCGGGGTCAATTGATTGAAATCGGGGGGAGTTTTCGCCTGCCGGAAATCATGAAGCGCTCCGGCGCGAAACTTGTGGAAGTCGGCACGACGAACAAGACTCGCCTTGCGGACTATGCCGATGCCATTACGCCGAAGACAGGGCTTATTTTGCGCGCGTACCCTTCGAATTATAAGATTCAAGGCTTCGCGCAGTCCGTGCCTCTATCGGAGCTTGTTGCTCTTGGACGCGAGCACGGGCTTCCAGTCGTGGACGACTTGGGAGGAGGACTTCTGTGGTCATGGCAACATCTCGGTCTGCCCGAGGAGCCGACGGTTTCGGAAAGCCTCGAAGCGGGTGTTGACCTCGTGCTGTTTTCTGGAGACAAGACTTTGGGTGGGCCGCAAACGGGTATCATTGTCGGAAAAGAGGAACTGATAGCCAGGCTAAGGCGGCATCCTCTCTTGCGGGTGCTGCGCCCGGACAAGCTGCAACTTGCGGCACTCTCGGCCACGGTGAAACTTTTTCTTGATCGGGAGCATCTGCCCCAGCGGTTGCCGGTTTTTGAGCGTCTGTGCGAACCTGTCGCAAGCCTTCGGGAACGCGCGGCGACTCTCAAAGAGAGAATCGAGAATTTTGCCGATTGGACAGACTTGGAAATCGTGGAAACCAAGGCTCAAACCGGATCAGGAACTCTGCCCGCCGACGAATTGCCCAGCGCAGGTCTTGCGTTCTGCCCGCGAGGAATGCGTCCGCATGTCTGGGCACGGCATTTGCGCTTAGCAAATCCTGCTGTTTTGGGAATCGTCAAGGATGAACGGTTTATCCTCGATTTTCGCACGGTGTTCCCTTGGCAAACGGATGTTCTGGCTCATGCGATTGAAAGTGCGTTGACAAAAGGTTCGGCATGAAGAGAAAATATCTTCTCCTAATC
>JAZDIW010000177.1:0-9133 GCA_043804575.1 bacterium | reverse complement strand
CCTCCAGCCGGGGCACGGAAGGGGGTTCACGCGCAAAAATCCCGAATTACTCCTCAATCATCTCCACATTGGCACGAGGGAGAAGAGCGCGCGAGCCGTCGTCGAATTCCACTTCTAAGACGCGCACTTTCGCTTCGGTTTCGAGCATTGCAAGCTCAGCGGGCAGCGCGGTCACGCGGCCAAATTTGCCAAAATAGGGCTCGCGAATCACGCGAACAATGCTGCCCACTTCGAGGCCTCTCGGCTCGCGTTCTGCCTCGGCAGGAGCAGCAACATCCTCCTGCGCAATAATAATCTCTGGACGAATGACACCAGCGCGAATTTGTGTCGCGCCGCTGCAGGAAGCTTTCTTGCCTTCGTTCTTCGTTAGGAGGTCGAAAGTCCGGCGCGCCATCGCGATTTGTCCGAAGCCCTCGGTCAAAATGAGCGTGATGCCGATGGTTTCGCTGCCGGTAATCGCCACGCCCAAATCGTAGCCCAGCAAACGCCGCAAATCTTGGCTGGAAAAACCGCCCACGACAATCGCCTTCGCGCCGAGCCGCTTCGCTTTGTCAATTGCCTCAATTGTTAAGAGTGAGCCACCAATCAGAATGTTGCCGCCACAATCGCTTGGGATTCTGCTTTCGTCCAGAATTTCATCGGGGGAGCTACAGGCCATTTTGACCGTGCCGTAGGTCTCGCCGCCGACACCGAAAATGCCTTGAATGAAAGTTCCGCGCGATTGAATCTCGATTCCCTCTTCGGGAAAGACCTGCGTGACGATTCCATCTAAGTAGGCGTCCACCGTGACCGGAATCGGTGCTTCGCGAAAGATCATCTGGCCTGTAATATTGGAGAAAGATTCGAGGATTCCGTCCACGGGCGCTCGAAGCTGCGACTTGAAAAGCCCGAAGAACGATTTCGACTCGGCGACGACCTGCTCCCTCTTGACCGCGTCGCCCATCTTGATCGCGAGGCATTCTTCGAGCTCTTGCGGCGAAATATTCAGGATATTCACCGCATTGACAGGATGCACCGCGCCGGGAAGCTCGGTCTTGGCGACAATCGTCTCCGCAGAAAGCCTGTCACCGACTTTGACGAGCACCTCGCCCTTCAGCGGCAAGCGTCGCTCTCTCGCAATCACGGCGTATTCCGCGACGCGCAGTCCGGGTGTGTAGGAATGGGCCATTGTTTTCATACATCGCCATTGCGGGTCTGGAGACCCACAACGGCGATGGTTGATTCGACGTGTTGTCGGTCGCTCAGGTCACTTCTTCGTATAGACAGTCTCAAACGATTTGTAGAACTTTCCTTCGCCGATGGAGTCCCATATCTCGAAGACGATTTTCGTTTCACTCTCGAAGCGGCAGACCCATTTCGTGTCCTTGTTTTTCTCGCCTTTTATTGGGTCGTCTGCTTTGCCCATGAGCGTGATGACTTTGCCGGTGACATCGGCCGTGCCGCTTGCGAAATAGATGGGCGTTGCGGTGTTGTCAATCCAAATCATCTGGTAGACGCGCCGGAAGTTGTCGTAACCCATGATGCCCATACCTTCCATCGGCATGCCCATCATGTCGCCGGTCTCCGCGAATCGAAGGAATCGGCCGCCGAGAATCATCTCGCCCTTGCGAGTTCCCGCAGGCGTGTCCATCGGCTCTGCATCGGGGCTCATCCACATTTTGGTCTGCGTCACCCACTCGCCAGCCCATGTGGCGAGCTTCGCATGCTCGGGGCCGGGTTCCCCCATTTTCATATACTCCGCCATCATCTTCTGCATCTCTTCAGGCGAAGGTTGTTTTTCGCCCTGCTGAGCGACCGCTGCGGCAACCATCAATACTGCCGCACATACAGCAATCATGAATCGAAAAGTGAATCGATACATTGTGTTACCCCTTACAAGAATGATTGGGAAATGATATTGCGATGATTCCGGAATGAAGACAAGCGCTTCATCTCGCCGTGTAGCCGCCGTCCACGACCAATTCGCTTCCGGTTACGAAGCTGGACTCCTCCGAAGCCAAATACAAAATCGCATCGGCGATGTCTTCGGCTTCGCCCAAGCGCCCAATAGGATGCAGCTTTATCAAGGCCTGTTTGCCTGCTTCCACATTGCCCATTTTCTTGAGATGGTTCTCCACCATGGGCGTCCAAATGAATCCCGGATGAACGGAATTCACTCGGATTTTGTCCTGTGCATAGAATAGAGCATCTGTCTTGGTCATCAGCCGCAATGCTCCCTTCGACGCGTGATAGGGTGGCACATCCATCGAGCTAATCAGACCGTAGATGGACGACAAGTTGATGATGCTTCCTTTCCCCGCTTTTCTCATTTGAGGAACGGCGTGTTTCGTGCAGAAAAAAGGGCCTTTCACATTGACGGCCATCACCTGATCCCATTCTTCTTCCGTGATCTCGTGCGTCGGCTTGTTCGCGCCCGCAATGCCTGCATTGTTCACCAGCACCGTGATGTTGCCGAAGGTTTTCTGCACCTCCGCAAAAACCCTCTTGATCTCGGCTTCATCGGTCACATCAAGTTTCCAGAACTTCGCGGTCCCTCCGTTACTTTCAATCTGGCGCACGACCTCCATGCCTTCTTTTTCCGTCAAGTCGGTCACGGCCACTTTCGCCCCTTCCCTGGCCAAGAGTAAACAGGCCGCTCGACCGATTCCGAGTGCACCGCCGGTCACAACGGCAACCTTTCCTTCAACTCTTTTCATTCTTTTCCTCCTCTCATTCCGAGCAATTTCGATCTCCACTCGCTTCTCTCACGGATTTCCCATGGCTGCCTCCGCTCTCTCCGCATACCAAATGTCGGCATCAAATGTTCCGGCAATGTCCGTCAAAACATGGACAAAATAGAGATACTTCCCATCCGCTGTTATTGACGGTTCCCCTACGATGCCCTTGAGGACCAGTTCCGGCTCACTCCAGGCGTTTCCGACTCGATGCGACCGATAGATGGCCGCGCCGACAGATGGATTGCGATCCGAAACGAAGTACATTGTATCGCCGTCGGAACTGAACGCAGGTTGTAGGTCGCCTGCGCTCGAGTTGATCGGCTCGGGAAGAACTATTGGCTCACTCCAAACCGAATCCTCCCAAATCGAAACCCACATATCAACATTCCCGATACCCCCCGGTCTCTCGGATGCAAAATAGAGCGTCATCCCATCGGGATGAATTGCGTGTTCGCCATCAGCGTAGATGGAGTTCACCGGCGGCCCCAGATTGCGGCCGGGGCCGGGTTGCCCATCCGCGATGTCCGCGACATAAATGTCCAGAAAGTCGTCTGTCGGAGGATTTTGCTGATACCCGGTATTTGCTGCACGAAGGGAATGAAAATATGCCTTGCTGCCGTCCGGCGTGAAGCTGAGCTCGCCGTCGAGAGACTCGCTGGCGCCCTTGCCCAAGTCATAGAAGACCGGCGCATCAAAATCCGCAGGCCCGCCGTTGCGCCTCGCGACATAGGTGCCGTTCCAGTGCGAAAAAACCTCCTCGGGAGCCAGATTTTCAAAGAGATCCGTCGTGAAATAGAAGTAGAGGTATTGTCCGTCTCGAGAAATCTCGCAGGCATCCTCGGGGCATGGCGTATTGATCGGTTCTCCCAAGCGCACCGGCTGTCCCCAATCAGGCACCATGGACTCGGGTGTGTGCGCATCCACCCGCGTGTGCTGAGGCTTCGTGCATTCGGGATGCCATGTCCCAGCCTCCGGTGGCTCACTGCTCTTTCTCTCGCATCCGCCAATGAAGAAGAAAGTAGCGAGGACGAAAATGCACATGCCTGAAATTGAGACAGACAAATTAAAAAAGAGTAAGGTCATGTTGTGACAGTCTTCAACAGAAAGTGTGTGGCTCGAGTCCGAGTTTCCTGCTGCACCAACTAATTCGACATCGTCCGACTCATCGGGTGCTCTTTGCCTGCCTTTTCATGGCGGCGAATGACGAGCCAATCGTAGCCAACGAGAATCACCGCCGTTGCCAGTCCCACGACGCCAAAGATAATCCACATGATATCGGGCCGGTTCATGTCGCGCGCAAGTGTCCCGTAGAGCTCACCCGAAAGCCTGCCGCCGAAAATATTTCCGAGTGCCACCGTCCAGAAATAGTAGCCCATGAACATTGCCACTTTTTGCGCGGGCGCAATGCGGCCGACATACTCCTGGCTCTTGGGGGACGCCATCATTTCCCCGAAAGCGAAAATCACAATTGCGAGCACGACCGCCCAGCCCGTCGTGAAGAAGGCACACATGCCAATACCAATCGCCGCCACGACGATGCCGATGACCATCGCCGTCAGAGGCGGCAGGAATCCGATGAAGAAGGAGATGAGCACCTGAAAGACGACAATCGCCCCCGCATCAAAGTTAATCATGTACTCCGGATTCACCTGGCGATAGCCTTCGGCAAACTCATGCGACAGCAGTGCGAGCTTGACCGGAGAGGGATACACGAGACCTCCAAAGAGATATAAGAGTTGGTCTGTGTTCATTGCTTGGCCTTTCACCAGCAGCAGGGAGTCAATCTGACGGACAGCATCTTTGCTTAGGATGGTGCCGTAGTCTTGCGCCAGTCTCCGCAGGACTTCCGATTTCTCTGCGGCCACAGGATGGCGATGTAAGAGCCCCTGATGAAGAAAGCGCGCCACGAGAGTGTCCACGCGCTCCTTTGTCAACTTCGGTCCCGACTGTAATTGCCGTGCAAAATCCGCCAAGCGACTGCTGTCCGCCACAAAAGTCTCAAGCGGTAGTGTGCTCAATCTGTGCGCCAAAACCTCGGGTGGAATACGAACTTTGAAATGATAGAGTTCCTTCACAAAGGGCTCCACTCCCTCGCGTTGAAGGCCCAATGCCACGGGATTTCCCGACTGCACATGGAGCGCTCGGGTCGCGGGATCATAGGCCGAGATATAGGTGCCGTCGTCCAGGGCTTGGATTCGATTCGGCACGGTCGTGGCGTGCTCCGTAACATAATGCCCCAATTGCCGCGAGAGTTGCTCTTCATTTACGGCGGCAAGAACGCTCACAATCTTGTCCCCCCACTCGGGTTTGCCGATGGTCTTGCAGGTATTCTTCGTCCAGTCAATCATGTCGCGCGTCTCGACGAAATCGCGGATATATTCGGGTGCCGTCAGGAAGATTTGATTAAACGAAGTCCAAAAGCCCGATAGAATGAGCAGGTAGAGCGCAAACGGCCAATTACCGAGCTTCATCGGCCGGGCAAGGCCTTTCGGTGTATGCCCCACTTTCTGACGATGGCGAAACCAGATGTCCAGCAGGAAATTGAAACCGATCCAGCCGACGGTAAAGAGCCCCATCGCCGTCCAACTGAACCGACCGCCAGCCACCATGAGCAGGAGTAAAATGCCGAAAATCAAGATGAAAAAGCGCCCGTTGCCCAGAACCTCGACGAGTCCTCCCAATACTTGTCGAATTGTGCGCGCCCCTTTCGTCCCCGCTTCCGTCGTCGGTTCTTTGTAGAAAAGCAATAGCCAGATGAAATTGCATGCAATCCAAAATGACGAGGCGATGAAAACGAAATCCCATCCATATCGCACGCGCACAAATCCCGCGACCATCGGCCCAATGAAACCGCCCACATTCACCATCATGTAGAAAATGCCGAAGCCCATCGAGGCATT
The DNA here is from genome assembly GCA_043804575.1 of bacterium. Taxonomy (GTDB): domain Bacteria; phylum Electryoneota; class RPQS01; order RPQS01; family DYHQ01; genus JAZDIW01. The sequence continues at coordinate 3,516 of JAZDIW010000177.1, read as the reverse complement.
CGTCTCGTCCGTCGTCCGCGCTACGGTGCCGACGATAACGGGCTTGAAAATCGCCGCGCCCACCGCCACAAAAAGAAAGGCCATGAAAAAGCCCGCAAAGGAAGTGAATTGCCCCAAAAGATAATAGGCGGGCACGAGCGATGAATAGGCGATGATAAAGGTCTTTTTGTAGCCGAAGCGATCCGCGAGCGCTCCAAAGAGAACGGGCAGGAGGTAAAGAATGAACGGCACAATTCCCTGCAATACGCCGCGCTGTTCCGAACTGAATCCCAAAGCTCCCTCGGAAACCGACCCCGTGATATAGAGCGACGAGACCGCAAACCACCCGTACCACGCGAGCCGCTCGAAAATCTCCATCGTGTTCGCTATCCAGAAGCTCTGCGGATACGGTGAGCGCTTCTTCTTTGCACGCCCCGTGGTGTCGTCTTTTTTAGGCATCATCATGGAATGACTCCAATTCGATTTCTATTCTTGGTGATTATTATTCTTTGGTGCGGTGTTGGCTGCTTGCAACCGCCCCAACCTCGCGAGGTGAAAACACAATAGTATAACACTTCCGCTCTCTTCATGCAACATGATGAATCGCGATGGACAAGACGGGACGGACAAGCAGACAAGACAAGGAACGGACAAGGCAAGCCTTGTCCCTACCTGTTCTCGATGTCGAGAGGACGATTGTACAGCTCCTCATCGTCACGGATGATGTGCTGAATGAATCGTGGTTGCCACACGGAAGTTGCCTTCGGACACATTGTATCATCAAGAGCCCTCCCACTCCAGGGTGACCAAATCGCTTCGTAGGGACAAGGCCTGCCTTGTCCGTCCTCTTGAGCTTGCTTTGTCCGTCTATATCATCAGCGACACCAGTACCCTTTCCGGCTCAATGGCATCCATGCAGACCGGCGGGTCTCCCCACGAGCATTTTCTTTTTCCATGACCGGTGCGCCGACAGCAGCACGGAACGCCCGCGACAATCGCCTGATGCGGCGCGCGAAATCGAAAATTGACTTGCGTCGAGCCGTAGAGAACGCGCACGGCCGGTCCTCCCACGGCAATAGCAAGGTAGCTCAGCCCTGTGTCATTGCCGACGACCCAGTGGCATTTGGAAAGGAGCGCGGCGACATGCTCCAAAGGCTGCCCTAAAACAAGAATCGGCTCGGGCTCAACCCCTTCGACAATCTCACGAATGTGAACGCCGGCTTCCTTACCTGCAAAAATCAGACACTGCGCCTGCAATCTTTTGCCCGCCGCCGCAGCAAGCTCGCGGAATTTCTTGGCTGGCCATCGCTTCGTCGCCCATGCCGAGCCGGGGACTAAACCCAGTAGAGGAGATGAAACCTTTGCTCCTTCCAAGAAACGAGCGGCGAACTCCTGTGCTTCGGATGAAATCGCAACATGAATCCCCGGATCCTCGATAGAAAAGCCTGCCGCTCGCAGCAGATTCAGCCGCCGCTCGACATGAAAAGGTTCCAAAGCCAAATCATTGGCGCAAGTGTGCGTGAAACAAAAAGGCGCCCAAGGGGATTTGTAGCCGACGCGCACGGGCGCCGCGGAGAGTTTGGCAAGCCATGCGCTGCGAAAGGACGGATGCGCGCAAAGCACCAAATCAAATTTGCGCTCGCGCAAGCCTCGCCCTAAAGTGAAGAGCGCCGCAAGTCCGCGTTCGCTTTTCGCCTTGTCATAGACAATCACTTCACGGATATGAGGATGAGAACGCACGATGCCTTCGGCGCGAGGCGAAACCAAAATCGTCAAACTCGCCTCCGGCCAAAGACATTTTGCCGCTTCGACAAGCGCGGTCGTAAAAACGACATCGCCCACCCAAGCGGTGTCAATCAAGAGCAGTCGGGTGGGCGCGTTTTCCATCGGCGATGCATCCAAAACCATTGCTCGGGATTCTCTCGGATAGCTTTCTCCAGCTCGCGAGTGGCCAAAGCCGTGATGGTCTCCGCGTCACGAGGTTCGAGAGCTGTCGTGTCCAATTTCTCAAGATGAATGACATATCGCTCGCGCGAGATTCGGAGCGAACGGGCGAAAATTAGGGGACTGCCTGTTTTGAGGTGGAAAATGGCGGCCCCTTTCGGTGTGGAAGCCGGGTGGCCAAAGAACGGAACAAAGGCACCGGCCTCGTGCGCATCTTGGTCTATCAGAATCGCCACCAGCCGGTTTTGCTTCAGCGCCGAGAGGACTCCACGCACGCCCTCGCGCACCTTGACTATCTGAGCACCCGCAGATTCGCGAAGTCGGTCCATCAGGGCTTCGACCCGTTTGTTGCGCTGTGTTGTTACGACATAGGTAACGGGGTAGCCTAATGCCGCGATGATCGCTCCCATCAGTTCCCAGTTGCCAAGATGACCGGAAACAAAAATAGCGCCTTTGCCCTTGCGAAGCGCTTCATCGAAAATCTGAAGGTCTTTAACAAAAATCCATCGGTCGAGAGCATGCGAGCTGACACGAGGCAGCCAGGCGAAACTAACCCCCACCCGCCCAAAATGCCGATAGGTTGCGCACGCCACTTGCCGAATTGCTCGCGGTGGTAAAGACGGAAAAGCGGCTCGCAAATTCTCCTGCGTGACGCGCCTGCGAATGCCGAGGGTATAGACCAAGGCACCCAGAGCCGCGCCCATCGCACCAGAAACTCGTCTCGGCAGAATCGCGACCAGTCCCCCAAAGAGCCGTACTCCAATATATTCAATCCAAACTCTCAAAAGACCGCTCTCATTTCAGGCGAAAGGTGATTTCCTGCCCCCATCTTGGTGGGCACGGCACGCCGTGCCCCTACATCGACCGCAACAGAGCATAATTCGGCTTGGTTTGCATCGAAAATTACTATATTTTCCGATGAAGCGCAAGCCATTTCAAACAGCGCGGCGCGACCGTTCTGAGCAGAAAGAAAGCCCTCGAAATTTCTGAGGGCTTCATGGCTCTATGGCTCCTTTGCAGGCGACTGAGGCTTCAGAAGATTGGGTCTATGAGCTCGAGCAGATAAGGCCTTCATCTATCACGATTTCTTTGAGTTCCTCAAGCCATCCGGCGGGCAGCGCGGCTTTGTCATTCATGGCATAATCGCGACCGAGTTCCTCGTACTTTCCGGCCCCCAGCGAGTGATAGGCAAGTAGTCGGATTCCTGCGACACCTAACCGGCGGCAATATCGGGCCGTCAGACTCGTATTCTCCGGTGTATCATTGAATCCGGGGATTACCGGAATCGTCACGGTAATTTTGCTCGCTGCAATCTTCGCCAGTCTGTCCAAGTTCGCAAGGATCTTCCCATTATCCACGCCGACGAATTTTCGATGCAGAGTCGAATCCATGCATTTGATGTCAAAGTAGAAGAAGTCGAAAGAGCGGATGAATGGCTCGACCGCCTCCCATTCGAACCATCCGCAGGATTCCATCCCCACCGATAATCCAATCCGGCGACACTCATGGAGAAAATCATGGACGAACTCGTGTTGGAGCAGCGGCTCTCCGCCGGATAGGGTCACACCACCGCCGGAGTTCCGGAAGAACAGC
>JAZDIW010000176.1:0-3909 GCA_043804575.1 bacterium | reverse complement strand
GAAGATTCAAGAAGGCCTTGCCGACAATACCGTCAACGCGGACCCGAAACATCGCGGTGTTGACTTGGTGGAGGCGGATGGCGCGCAGGATATCGGTGAAGAGTACGGTTTTGGCTTTGCGGGCGGCGGAACAGAATTGGGCGCGCCGGAAGACGCTTGGTGGGATGAGAATGATTATCACAGGCAAGCCAACGGAAATGCTCTTGGAGTTCTCTTCAATAACACGACTTTTCCCGCGGCCCGAGCCAACGATGGAGCGTACAGTTGGTATGCGCTCTCCAGTTTTCCGCCGATTTCGTCCACGATGGGCTTCATGATAAGGAATGACAGCCGTGCTGCCGGTTTCCCGATTGAGGTGCCACCCGTGCTGGGGGACTCACTGATTGCGTTCCCGGGCGATTTCAATGGAGATGGGCGAGCCGAGCTGCTCCTCGCTGGACACGATACCACGATTCTTGTTATTGACTCGACGGCGGTACCTCGGCAAGTTGGCCTGCCCGTGTGGAATAACCTGCGCATCGTTGATCTTGATGGGGATGGTCAGGATGAACTGCTTCTTGGTGGAGATCAGCTCTATATCATAAGAAATTTGATGGAACAACCCGTCGTCCATTCGACGACACGTCCACTAAGAAACGGCATCTATAATCACCTCTGTGCCGGTGTGGCGCCGGATAGTTCGCCCCGGATACTGGCTGTTTGGGAGAATGACGAGCCTGGGAATGGATACGCCTTCGGCTTGATTCTCTGCGACGACGAGGCAGAGATCTTGGATGATAAGGTAAGCTTTCCCGGCGATTCGACTTGGCGAATAACTCGTGTCGTCGCCTTAGAGCCGCCTCCGAGTCGTTCGTGGGCAATCGGATATGAAGCGCCTGGGAATAGCGAATTTTTGGCTGCAATTGATTTGTCCGACACCATCGAAGTACGGTGGCAGCAGGCCGGAAACGGACTGAGGCCTTTGGCCTGCGTAGCCACTGAGGCAGAGACGCTGCTATGGTGCGAGTCGGGGTGGCGAAGTCGGTGGACGGGCGAAACAGTCCGGGAGGCGGAGTGTTCCTTTAGCTATCAGATCCTCGACTGGGATGGGGACGGCACACCCGAGACCATCAAAGACGGACAAGCCTGCCACTTGGCATTTGGCACTCCGGTGGAGGAATTCCCTCTGCGCTTTCCCGTCCAATCCATAATCGTGGCTGATTTTGACTATGACCGTTCGTCGGATCTGTTGGGAGATGACGGACAGTGGCACATTTTCTTGCACAATCTGAGAGAGCTTGCAGGCTTTCCTATGGCGCGTCTCGGAGATTATCGCTTCGTTTTTCGTTGGGACTATGAGGACTACCTTAGTGCAGCTGTCCTGACTTCGCCGACTTACTTCTCCGGTGAGAAAAAGTGGTTGGACCTGCGACGGTTCGTTGTCTATTCCTTTAATGTACCATTGGCTGCGGGGGGTTCAGCGGGAAATGGACGATTTTTCAGCGCCTATTCGGATCCAAGCCGATTCGACCCGAATCCTACCTATTTCTATGTCATCGAGCACGGAGTCGGTTCTCAGGCTTATTCGCGCTCGGATTGGGTCTATCCATGGCCCAATCCCACAAGGGACATCAGCCACATTCGCATCACACTGCCTTTTCATGCTCAAGCGAACATTCGATTTTATGACATTGCAGGACATCTGATAGATGAGCTATCTGCGGCGGTGAATCCGGGGTATTCCGATGTAGATTGGGATGTATCGCAAGTCACTTCAGGCGTCTATATCGCTATGATTGAACTTGTTGGAGATGGAAAGAGAGAGCGTGCGCAAATCAAAATCGCGGTAGTGAAGTGAACGGGTGGCCAAGAATACTCCGTCGAGGGCAATGGATTTTCTGGGCCTTGATTGTGTTCTGGTCCGGAAGCGTTCCGGCAAGGGCTCAAGATCTCTACAATCATCCCGAATTGAAATGGCGCAGTTTCAGTACGGACCATTTTGTCCTTCATTTCACGGAAGGCTTGGACAGTATAGCGGCTCTGAGCGCCAAGATTGCGGAGGAAATCCACGGACCCCTTTGTCGGTTATACAAGTATGAGCCCGATGGAAAAGTTTCGCTGATTTTTCAGGATACGGACGACATCGCCAATGCCGCCAGCTACTACATGAACAACAAGATTTTCTTCTGGGCGACAGCCATGGACTGGGATCTGCGGGGAACACACCAATGGCTGCGCAATGTGGTCACGCATGAATATACACATATGATTCAACTGGGCGCCTCGCGCAAGTGGTCGCGGCGATTACCTTCGGGTTATTTTCAGTGGATGGATTATGAACCGGAGCGCCGCCCCGATGTCCTCTACGGCTACCCGAACCGCGTGGCGAGCTATCCTTATCCGGCGGTGACGATCCCTGCGTGGTTCGCGGAAGGGACGGCTCAGTTTCAGTTCTCGGGAAACGGCTACGATTTCTGGGACAGTCACCGTGATATGCTTCTGCGCTCGGCGGTTCTGTCCGGACGACTTCTAAGCTACGAAGGAATGGGCTATTTCGGCAAAACATCCCTTGAATCAGAAATGGTCTATAACCAGGGATTCTCGCTTACCAAGTTCATCATCGAGCGTGCGGGAGGTCCGAATGTCTTGGCCGAAGCCAGTGCGGCGATGCGGGCACCCTATCCGATTGCCTTCGGTCGCGCACTGAAGAAGACAACCGGCAAATCCGGCGAAGAATGGTATCGCCTCTGGAAGAATCATCTCGAAGAGCAATACGGCGCGCTGCGTGACCGGCTAACACCGACGATCGTTCCAACGGATACGATTCCGACAAAGGGCTCCGTGAACCTCTTTCCTCGGTTGTCGCCGGACGGGAATTCCGTGGCATTCATCTCGAATCAAGGGCGTGATTATGAGAGCCAATCCAGTCTCTATTTGTACGATTTCGGCACGCGGAAGGTAAAAAAGCTCATGGGGAATGTTCAGGGAGCGCTCTGCTGGCTTCCGGATGGCAAAGGAATTGTCTTCTCGCGCAGAACACTGAACGCTCGAACGGGCTCTGTGCAATTTGACCTCTATATTTATCTCTTAGAAGAGAAAAAGGAGATTCGTCTGACGAAAGGCTTGCGAGCGGAGACTGTGGATGTTTCCCCCGACGGACGAACTCTGGCGATTACGATCAATCAAAAGGGCAATCGCGACTTGGCCTTGATGCCGATGCCGCAGGATTACGCGGCCAAGAAATTCAGGTCGCTGTCGCCGGATGCGGTTACCTTTCGATATCGTGCTGTCATCGCCGCTCAGTACTATCGTCCGCGATGGAGTCCCGACGGCAAAAAGCTCGTCGCGGCCTACAGCGAGCGAGAAGGTCGCGACCTGGCGATTTTCGGCGTATCGTCTCAGTGCGATTCCCTTTGGCTCGAGAAGACGATTTCCGGGGTCAACTTGGAATTGCGGGATCCCATGTTCCATCGGGATGAGAATCACCTCATCGTGGCCTACGATAGTAGCGGGATCTCAAACATTTATCAGTTGAACCTGACGACGGGAGAACGGCAGCAATGGACCTCCGTCATCGGCGGAGCTTATTATCCGGATGCCGTCGAGGGCAAACTTGTCTTCAGCGATTTCACGGGTGAAGGTTTCCGAGTCTGCGCGGTGGAGAAGCCGAAGCCGATCAAGCCGCGCGCTGAGCATCTTGACTTGGAATCGTACGCTGCTCGCGTTCCGACGCCCACCTACGATAATCGCTTCTCGATCCCTGAAATCCGCTCTTACAAACCTCGTTTTGATAACCTCTATTGGTTTCCGCGGATCATGATAGACTACGGAACGGTGAAAGCGGGCTCCTATGTTTGGCTGACGGACATTTTGGGCAAACTCGACTTCATCGGCGGATTTGCCATGAATACGAGGAAAGACTACGATCTC
>JAZDIW010000175.1:0-2229 GCA_043804575.1 bacterium | reverse complement strand
GCAAATAGCGGTTTTTCAGGTCATCGAGACCTTGCGGACGGAATACATCCAGGCTTTTGAGACTCTCGAGGCACTCGACGACATACGAACGGTGAATCTTCTTGCTGAGTTCCCGCGGATGAGCATAGTTCGTCCGCGGGTGATGGTATAGGATCACGCCCAAGGGCCTGCCGAGCATCTCATCAATTTCCGACCACGCCTTTCGCCAGGCACGAGCGACAAGGATTTGCAGATTCATTCGCCTCCCCAGCGGAAATCCGAAATGCGATTTCGTCGGATAGGCATAGAGCTCGGGAAACGCCTCCTTCAACGCGGTAAAGTAGGCCTTTTCACCGCGTCGCTTGTCGGCCGGCAGCGCATACGCCACATCCATGACCGCGCAATGGACAAACGGCGCCAGATAGAAGGCTCGGTCCCGATGCAACTCAACGGCGAAATTGGTTCGATTCGTGAAATGATCCTCGTAGGCCCAGTACTCGTATTTCTCTCGCAGGTCGGCTCCGGGAATTTCGAGCACAATCGCCTCGAATCCCAGAGGATCCGGCGTCGAAATCTGCAGCAGAGAATTCAGCTTCACAGGCGAGTTGCGGAAAGTGGCTTCTCGCACAAGAGCGAGTAGACGTTTTGCTTCGTCGCCCTGCTCGGCCGTCTGATTGTCTTCCGCTATCTCATAAGACCCGAAGACCGCATTGGCATTATGGCCACTAAGAACACAGGAATTCCGAGGCAACGCATCGCGAAAAAAACTCACCGGATAGTCCGGATAGGTCCAATACTTGCCTTCGGAATGTGCAAAATTTTCATGCAGAATCTCGCCGATGGGGCGTCTGTCCATCGGCAGAGCGACGCATGCCACTCCCAATTTCTTGGCAAGACCGGTGCCGATGGCAAAATCGAGCGAACGAGGCTGCCCGTAGGTGATTGTCCTGATGTGCTCCCGTGGCAGAATCTCGAGGGCACATCCCAAAAGAAAACGGGAATCAACCCCGCCGGAAAGGGGAAGGACAATCGAATCCGTGCCTCTGAGTTCGGACGCCACCGCCTCGCACAGAACCGCCCCGATTTGTGCGGAGGCGTCCGCTTCCTTTACGTGCGGTCGCCTGTGAATGGGTATTCTCGCCCGAACAAACAGACGCGATTCTCTCCCCTCCATCACCAAGACCCTGCCCGAACACAAGGCGAATACATCCTTCAGTGGAGTAAATTGAAAGGGAACATAGCCGAATTGCAACATATACGGAACCGCCCTCTGTTCCACCTCGAGCTTCCCTTTCAGCACGCGCTGAAGATAGAGGAGCGAATTCGACAGATACCATGCACCTTCTTGGCAAGTGTAATACCATCTTTGAAGCAGGAAAAGGTCGGAGGTGATGCTGACTTGATCCCGGCGGCGGTCAAACTTCAGTGCAATCCAACTGCCGTCGGGTTCTTCTGCCTCAAATTCCCAAGAGTCCGCATCCGGTGAGGCAACGGCATGACCGGCGGGCAATTGTTCGGAAGGAGCAACTCCCGCCAAGCGGCCTGCGAAGAAGCGGTAGGAATTCTCCGTCTTCTCTTCGGCAACATGCGGATACCAAGGACCTTCGTCCGGCTGTCGCATAACATCGAGGACAAACCGTTGACCCGCTATGCGTTCCACAGGACCGCGTAAAGGAACTCTTGAGCTCTCAGAGAATATGAAACAGATATACATCGTCTCGTGGCGAATTGCGAAGATGCCAAGGGAAAGATAATGGGGCTGACGGGTGTCATCAGCCCCATTTCACATTCCCAAAATCAAGAAATCAGCTACGAGCTTTTCGTACCTTCCAATTTCGACAGGAAAGCTTCTTCATCCATCGTGGAGGGTGCGGCGGCCACGGGAGCAATCCTCCAGTCCTTGGCCAGTTCCTCTTCCTCCTCCTCCGGACGGACAATGCGCAGCTTTCTGTAGCGGGAAAGGCCGGTGCCCGCGGGAATGAGATGCCCCATAATCACATTCTCCTTCAGGCCGGAGAGACCATCCACTTTCTTCTCGATCGCCGCCTCGGTCAAGACGCGGGTTGTTTCCTGGAAGCTTGCCGCGGAAATAAAGCTATCCGTGGAAAGGCTCGCCTGCGTGATGCCCAGAAGCAGCGGAGTGGAGACGGCCGGTCGAGCGGGTCGGGCTTGGGCTTCAGTCTTGCCCGCAGCTCGCAACCGCCGGTTTTCGCGATTGAATTCCACCCGTTCGATGATATCCCCAACGAC
>JAZDIW010000174.1:0-7634 GCA_043804575.1 bacterium | reverse complement strand
ACGAATGCGGATGGGGACGGCATCTGGAGTCGTGCCTTCGGCGGAAGCCGGGACGAGTTGTGCCTTTCCACACAGCCGACCTTGGAGGGGGGATACATTATGGCCGGAACCACCGGGTCTTATGGGACGGGGACCCCGTCTTTTCCAAATTTGTGGCTGGTGAAGACGGATGCCGAGGGAGACAGCCTCTGGAGCCGAATCTTCGGGGGAAACGTCACTGATCATGGGCGTGCAGTCCAGGAAACCTCTGACGGGGGCTATATCTTTGGAGGGTACACCTACTCTTTCGGGGCGGGCGATGCTGATTTCTGGCTAGTGAAGACAGGGCCCGAACGACCGTATGATGCTACCATCTACTTGGACGAAGCGAACACAAGCCCTGTTGTTCGCTGGATAGCACCACAGAGATGTGACTACAATATCTACAGCACAACAAGTGCTTCCGCAGGTGGGCCGCCAACTGGTTGGACGCTTGAAGAGACACTGCACAATGTGCCCGGCGGCCCTGCCGAATGGACCGATCCTGTAGGAATTGTCAACTACAAACGCTACGCCATCACCATGAGCTGCCCATAACCTGTGAATAAACGCGGGTCGCACCTGAAATTGATCGCTCTATTGCATGCTCACGCACTGAAAGACCTGCTGTCGGCTGCCATCGCGCAATGGAATTGGCTCTTCCATGATGCGACGGATCTGCTCGGGCGTGATGATGCTCGGCTCGTAGGTGAAGATCGCCTTGTGTTCGGTGGCGAAGGTCTCGATGGAAGCGATGCCCGGTATCCCGTCGTAGAGCCGGGTGAAAAACGCCGCCGTGCCCTTGCATTTCACTCCATCAACGACGCACTCGAGCCTCGCGCTCCCGCCATGTTGAAAGGAAACCGAGGTCGTGGGCTGCGTAAATTGCGCGCGAAGCAAATATCCCCCCAACAAAGCGGCAACTACCAAAAGTGGAAGAAGCATTCGTGGGATGTTCATGGATGTTTTCCTGCGATGATTACAGAGTCGCTTTCAGATTCAACACATTTTTCTCCGGGCACGCATCGGCGCATTCGAGGCAATTCGTGCAATCGCGATGCCGGATTTTGACCATTTGATGAGGCGCCAAGCCGTGAGGACAGGCAAGTTGACAAGCTTTGCAATTCGTACAAGCGGATTCGTTGCGAACGAGTTTGATGAGCCCGAGCCGTGAGAACGGATCGAAGGTCGCACCCATTGGGCACAGGTAGCGACAGAAGAACATCGGAATCACCAACGCCCCGACAATGGTGAGTCCCAACACAATCCAACTGACAAGTCCGATAGAGCCATGCCCAAAACCGGAGAAGAGCAAGAAGAAAGGATCGTAGCCGCGCAGAATCAGTTCGCCCGTCTTGTAGGTGAAATAGAGCGCCAGCGCGAGAACCACATAGCGAAGCCCCTTGAGCAGACGATTCACCTTGGCGGACGGCTCCGGCCGCTTCTTCCATAAGAGTCCCGCCAGCCTCGCACCTAATTCTCCCAAAAATCCAATCGGACATGCCCAACCGCAGAAAGCTTTCTTGGCGACGAGCGCCAAGAGCAACACGCCAATCAGCATCGAGAGATTCAGCGGCCCCAATGTGCAACTGAACTCGCCGAATTTATGGAGTCCCCACAGACTCTCCATCCCGCCGAAAGGACAGAACATTTCGAACGACCGCTTACCGAATCCGAAAGCCAAGCGAAGAACCAACACCAAAACCACAGCCATCAGGCCGTAACGCAAATACCTCGTCTTCATGTGCATAACATTCTCGCATTATAACCACAAATCGTTTTCACTCCTCGCCGAGGCAAATCCCCTGATCTGCCCGGAGTTATTAAAGCGGACTGCCGTCCGGCGCTACAAAATCGGGGTCACAAGATCGTCTCGCCGCTCGTTTACCTCCGCTTCTTCCACCACTCCCGCAAGCGCTCGCCGATTTTCTGCTCTTGGCCTTGGTCAGTGGGACGATAGAAAATCTTCTCTTTGTGAATCTCGGGAAGGTTATCGCTCTCGAAAAAATGGCCGGGCAGGTCATGCGGATAGACATATCCCTCGCCGTAACCCTCGGATTTCATCAGGCCCGTCACGGGATTGCGCAGATGCAGCGGAACCGGTGCGGGAATTTTTTCGGACTGCGCGGCCTCGGTCGCCTCAAGAAGTGCTTTGTAGCTGGCATTCGATTTCGGTGATGACGCGAGATAGCACGCCGTTTGCGCCAAGGGAATCGCGGCTTCCGGCATCCCAATCGAATGCACCGCTTGAAAGCAGCTATTGGCCAAAACGAGCGCATTCGGATTTGCGTTGCCGATATCTTCGCTGGCCAAAATAATCATCCGCCGCGCAACGAAAAGCGGATCTTCACCGGCTTCGAGCATCCGCGTCAAATAGTAAACCGCCGCATCGGGGTCGGACGCGCGAACCGATTTGATGAATGCCGAAATCGTGTCATAGTGTGCCTCGCCCTTTTTATCATAAATCGGCAGCCGTTTCAGAACCCCCTTTTCGATGAGCTTTTTGTCAATGTGGATGCGTTTGCCCTCGCGCTTCGCGATATTCACCGCAAGCTCGAGCGCATTGTAGAGCATCCGCGCATCGCCGCCCGACAGCACCAGCATCGCTTCTTCCGCGTCCGGCTCAATCTCGATTTCCAATTCCTTCAACGCTTCATCTTCGCGGATGGCTCTCTGAAGAAGCTCTCGCAAATACTCCGCCTTCAGCGGATGCAATCTCAAAACACGCGCCCGAGACAACAGCGGCGAAATCACCTCGAACGACGGATTCTCCGTTGTCGCGCCGAGCAGAGTCACCGTGCCATCTTCCACCGCGTGAAGCAACGCATCTTGCTGTGCCTTCGACCACCGATGAATCTCATCCACGAAGAGCATCGTCTGCTTTCCCTGCGTGCGCCGACGCTCGGCAGTCGTCAGAATTTTTCGTAATTGCGGCACACCCGTAGAGACTGCGGAAATGGCGACCATTTCATAGCCCAAGTCACAGGCAAGAATTCGTGCCAGCGTTGTCTTTCCGGTGCCCGGGTCGCCCCAGAAAATGAGCGAGGGCAGTTCGCCGGCTTCAATGAGTCGGCGCAGCACCGCCCCCTCACCCAAAAGATGCTCTTGCCCCAAAAAGTCGCGCAACTTCGCTGGCCGCATGCGTTCGGCAAGCGGCGCGCGTACGGTGCGAGCACCTTTGCGTTCAGGAAACAAGTTGTCGGTAGATTCGTCGGTCATGATTATCTATTACCACCTGATCTCCGCTGGCTCGTCCTTGTCGACGAGCTCGATAAGCATGATTTCCGGAGGCTTGCCTAAACGCATCGGTGGTCCCCAGTAACCGATGCCGCAAGTTGTGAGTAGATATCCGTTACCCAATGAAAGCAAGCCGTGATGCTCTGCATAGGTCAAGTCCGTAATCATGGAAATCGGCCACATCTGTCCCCCGTGCGTGTGAGCGGACACGACCAAGTCGGCGCCTGCATTGGTCGCTCGCCGAGCCCAAGCCGCATTCGGTGTGTGGTTGAACAAAATCGTTGGCTGAGTCTTCGCTTCCTCTCCCAGTACCTCCTCGACCGGAGGAATCGTCCGCTTCCACTGCAACGCCGTGCGATCTTCGACCGCCGCAATGATAAGCCCACCCGGAATCATGATGCGCTCGTTCATCAAAACGCGCATGCCTACCGCCTCAAGAAATTTCAGAGCCTTGTCCAATCCAATGTAGTATTCGTGATTGCCTGTGGAAGCGAACACGCCCAGCGGAGCCTTCAACCCTCGAAAGGACTCCGCCAATTTTGTGACTCGTTCCGGCGGGTGATCAATAATATCACCCGGAATCAGAATCACATCCGGCTCAAGACGGTTGATCTCACTGACCCAGCGGTTCACTTGGCGCTCACCTACCAAGACACCGGCGTGAAAATCCGCTACAAGCGCGATTCTCATTTGTCGCAGCTCGGCATTGACTGCCTTGATGGGCACGCGCACATCAACAATGCGTGCCGGAAGCTGCGCTTCAATCATTCCCCAGCCGCAAAGCAAAATCGCCAGAGCACAAACTCCAATCACCAAGATTTTATTCAAGACCGCATGCTGCGGCGACAACATTCCCCACGCGCCCGTCCATCGCAGCGGCAGGCCAAGAATCCAAAGAACGACCGATAGCCCGAAAAGGTAGAACATCAATCCCATCCAGATCGAAGCAAACCAGTTCAAAGCCACAGCGAATCCGTTCGATGCGACGGTCATCAACCAATGGGCAAGCATATAGGAAACAGCTAAGAAACCGGCAAGCAGCCGAAGCAGCCATAGAGCTGTCTCCGATGTGATCTGCAAAGCCATTACGAGCCGCGCATACAGGAACCAGTGGACGAGACCGGAGATGACCAGCACCGTCAGAAAAAAGATGGTGAAAACGAGCCATGGACTCATTTGCGGTCACTACTCAAATTGGACCGGGAGGAGTGATAATCGAAGACTATTTGGAAGATATCTCGCCGAGGAGGGTCATTAGACCCTCGCGAGAAAACTAAATTGCCGAGGCGGATCGCCTGACCCGGCCGCAAGAATGAACGCGGGGCGAACCCTTGAGATTCGCCGCCGCGATTTAGCGCACTGCCGTGCGGCACCGCAAATCGCCGAGGTGGGTGTGTCACCCGCCCGGAATTCCCAAGCGCACTGCCGTGCGGCACTACGTCTCATGCACTCGACGAGCCTTTCGCTGCACCGCGTTCTCTGGCCGCATAGGCTGTCTTAATGATTTCGTCCAGATATTTCTCGGGACTCGTCAGAATCTCGGCGGTCACTTTGAGTGAGCTGCGATTCGCGAGCTTCAGGCCATATTCATAGTTTTTCAGAGCACCGCGCAGGAGTTCCGTCGTTTTCTGCGGGTCGCCGCCGCTCTGTTCGCGCAACCACGCTCGACTCTCTGCGGGAAACTCCAGCGTGATCCCCGACGACTCCAAGAATTGCCGCTGAAAATCGCGAATGCTCTGCTCGAAAAAGAGCTCGGCCACTTTCTCGTAAGGATTGTCGACCATCTCGCGCGTCACGGTGAGTTCCCGAATGGTACTCGTCGGCAACAGCTTCTCGAAGCGAATCAGCACCTGCTCCGTCACCGTCAGAAGTCCGCGCGCACCGATGCCGGTCTTGTGGGCGCGACGCGCGATTTCTCGCAGAGCGTCATCCGTGAATTCGAGCTGGATGCCGTAGGCGGCGAAATCGCGCTGCTTGCCATGAATCACCGCCGAATTCGGATTCTTCAATACATCATAGAGCGCCTCTTCATCAAGCTCGCGAAGCTGCGCAACGACCGGCAATCGCCCGACGAACTCGGACTCAAATCCGTATTCCATCAGATCCGCCGTGGTCACTCGCCTCACGAGCGCTTCCGCATCACGCCCCGACACCGGCTCGCTGCCGAATCCCATCGAGCCGCGACTAATGCGCCGGCGAATGATATCTGGCAATCCCGAAAAGGCTCCGGAAACGACAAAGAGCATATTGCGCGTGTTCACTTTCTTCCGGTCCGCTTTGCCCGTACGCTGCGTCTCGATCACCGCTTCCATCTGCGCCGCCAAATCATGCGGTACGCGCAAATCCACATCCGTATCTTCCATGAGCTTCAAGAGAGCGCGCTGCACACCCGAGCGAGACACATCCGGACCCCAAGTGGCGCCGGACGATGCAATTTTGTCAATCTCGTCCACATAGATAATGCCGTACTCGGCGAGCTTCATATCGCCTTTCGCTTCGCGCACCAGCTCGCGCACGAGATCTTCCACATCACCACCGACATAACCGGTCTCGGAAAATTTCGTCGCGTCACCCTTAACGAACGGAACACCCAAACGCTTCGCGATGAGCTTCACGATATAAGTCTTGCCGACGCCGGTGGGGCCAATCATCAAAATGTTCGACTTGATTCGACCCAAATCAAGCTCATCGGAAAGTCGTTGGCTTTCGTATTTGCACCTATGAAAATGCGTGCAGATTTTCGTAGCCAGAATCTCAATCGCCTCACCTTGATGCACCACATATTCCTTCAGGAACGATTCCAGCTCGGTGGGTTTCAAATCAAAATCAATCGTGGTCGGCGACTCAGGTTGTTGCGTATGCACGCCTTCGTGAGGCGAACCGAGATCCGCCTCGGCGACGGTGATGTCATCTCCATATTTCTTGCGCAGGAATTCTGCAATCTCTTCCCGCACTTTTTCAGGATTTGGGGGCTTAGGCATCGTTCTTCATCTCCTCTTGAATCCCAGGATTGCGCCTTGTACTCAAATGGCCCTCCATCTCATAAATGCAACAACGCCAAAGAAGTTCCCTCATGTTCCTCCTGCCGCCGCGTCGGCATGCAGGGGCGGTTCTGTGATCCGCCCTTCCCGCGAGGCCAGGTTCTCAACACAAAATCCCCGCCGCGCGTGGGTGCCCTCACCCCGCGCGAAAGTCTATTTCAACAGCACCATCTTCTGCGTCTGGACAAAGTCTCCCGCCTGCAGCCGATAGAAGTAAATCCCCGAGGCCAAAGCAGAACCGTTGAAAGCGACTGCATGCGTACCTGCAGATTGCGTGCCATGCGCGAGCGTGGCGACTTCTCGCCCCAAAAGATTGAAAACCTTCAGCGAGACTTCGTCGGCTTTCGGAAGTGCATAGACGATTTGGGTGGACGGATTGAAGGGATTCGGCCAGTTCGGATAGAGCTCATAGTCCCCGGGCAGTGAAATGGAAATCGGTTCTACAGCCAGCTCAGGCTCTGTCTTCACCAGCCAAAAATCCGCGCCGCCTGCGCCAAAGGAATAGGTATACCCTGCCATCATGTAGCCGCCATCCGAAGTCTGCTGAGCGCTGTAGCACCACTCATGGTCACTACCCCCGAAGCTTCGGCTCCAGAGCTGGTTGCCGTTCTCATCCGTCCTTACAAGCCAGAAATTGCCATAACCTGGACCGCCCATGCCAAAGGGTATGGTCGTTCCAGCAAGAATGTAGCCTCCGTCCGAGGTCTGCCGGACGGATTTGCAGTATTCTTCTCTAAGTCTGCCGTAGGCTTGGCTCCAGAGACTGTCCCCATTGGCATCCGCTTTCACTAACAAAGCATTGGGATAATCCGGCGCTCCGGTGCCGAACCAAAAGGTCGTGGCCCCCAAGATATAGCCACCATCCGAAGTCTGATGAACACTACAGCACGCATCACCCCATCCTCCGAAGGTTCGGCTCCACAGGCTGTCGCCGCTGGCGTTTAACTTCATCAACCAGAAACCGCAGTCCCACACCTCGTAGGATTCGGTATATCCTCCCAAGACATAGCCCCCGTCTAAAGTCTGTTGAACGCACAGGCACGCATCCGAACCGCTTGCGCCAAAGGTTCGACTCCAGAGACCGTCGCCATTGGAATCTGTCTTTACTACGAAGAAATCGGGCACACTCGGCCAGTAGGGTTCGCTGGACCCTCCCACAATGTAGCCGCCATCGGAAGTCTGCTGAACAGAATAGCAATATTCCGCACTATTGACTTCTCCAAAGGTTCGGCTCCAGAGGCTGTCCCCATTGGCATCTGTCTTCACCAGCCAGAGATCATATCCTCCCACTCCGAAAGAGTGAGTCGCACCCCCAAGAACATAGCCGCCGTCCGCTGT
>JAZDIW010000173.1:0-2314 GCA_043804575.1 bacterium | reverse complement strand
ATGATTACCGGATCACAAATCCGCGCGGCTCGTGCCCTGCTCAATTGGTCCGCTGCGCACCTCGCGGAACAATGCAAACTTTCCTGGGCCACCATTCAGCGCATGGAATCAGTCGACGGCATTCCCTCCACCAACGCCGTTAATCTGCATGCTGTTCAGACCACACTGGAATCTGCCGGCGTCAAGTTCATCGGGACATCCGGCGTCGAGTGCAAATAAATCACGCCGCCTTTAGGCGCGCAAAAATCCCAGCGCCGGATTTGCGCGCGAGCCCAGTTGCACACCGGCATGCTGGATGCCATGCTGGATGCCATGTTCCCGCATATGCACCCGAACTGAACGGCGCATCCATTGGGCGCCGCTTACCATCCATACTCATACACTTTTCGCAGAGTCTATCGTCCCGCGCCACTATGCCGATTACGTCCCAATCGTTCGGGTCAAGCAAATCCTCTTCGATAGCCTGCCGCCATAATCTCTCTTGTCCTTCGTTTGCCGCGGTAATGGTTAAACTACGAGAGATTACCTCCGCGCGCTCCGCAACGAGCTTCTTAGTGTATTTCTCCACAAGCGTTTCGATGCGATCGCCCGTCAATCCAGTGCGATCCAAAATACCCAGCCCGCGTTTCTTCCCGAGCAGCGTTCGCATGCCGCCGCGCCGGAGTTTGTATTCGGCAACCGCGCTCAGATCATCGACGCTCGTGAAGCGATCTGCTAGGCCCCGCAAATACTCATCATATCGCCCGACGGTCGCCCACTGGTTCTGAGTGAGTCCGACAAGATCGCGGATCTCCCGCGCAATCTGGAGCGTCGGGATTCCCTCAGCGAATGAGCGCTCGATTGCGGCCCGGACTGCGGCTTCCGTCTCGACGCTGATCTTCAGAACCTTGTCAATCACGTCCTGGCGGATGACGGAGAAAACCTCGGGATTCGTCATGTCGAAGGACACGCCTATGCCTTTGGGCAATGCGGCGACTTCCGCGCCACGCTCGACCAGTACCCGGACCGCCTGGAGCGCATCCGATTGGAATGCCGCGAATTCCGCCTCGAGCCCCAGCGTCTCCATCACGCCAGCGATCCGCCCGGCCTTGATTTCGTTAACGATTTTCGTCAGGTTCGCGTTGTCCTTGATGCGTGAAACGGCTTCGATGAACTTCTGGCGCAACTTGGGTTCCATCGCATCGGCAATTTTATGAAGCTCCGAAATGTTGGAGAGGACCTTCGCCATTATCTCTTTCTCGGTTTCATTCCGTGCTCGATACCCCGCAGTAACCGCGCTTGTTTCATGGCCTTGGCTTTCGTGGTGTGTTTCGCCTTCGTGCCACTCGGAGTCGATACGCGATAGCCGCCTTTGGTCTTTCGGATCTTGACAGGCATTTATCCCTCACATTCTCTTCCGCAGCGAATGCACCTCACGCGCCAATGATCGCCCTTGTCATCGGAATAGCGAAAAAGAATCGGCTCATCCCAATGCAGCATCAGACCGCAGAAAAACTGAAACATCCTGTCCATTACAATCCCCCGCTCCCCGTACTGCCACCCGCCGCAATCTCGATCTGTTCCGTTTCAAATGTAGTACCCGGCGGCATCAATTCACCTTTCTCCAGATTGAAGAATAGCGCCCGTTTACTGATCGCGTTCCCCTGCCACAATGCCATCAACGCCGCCATTTCCGTCGGGCTCATCTGCACGTCGAACAAATCCGTATTGAGCGCCACGCTCACGTCATCAGGATTCGCGCCGGCCCAATCAGCAAGCCAGCGCAGCGCCATCGTGAGCCCCATGCCGATGGTTTGCGCGATGGATTGCAGGACGGAATTCTCGCCAGAGTGGCGCAGGCGAACGGTCTCCGCTGCCTCCTGGCTGGCTTTTTGGTTTTCGAGCAGCCGGGCGCCCAGGGCGGCCATCATTTTTTCTTTTGCCTCAAGCGCTCGCTCCAATGAGCCAAGTCCATCGCCATTGAATTCCAACATGCCCGCCTTAGCATTTTCGTTGTTCGTCACCCACGCCGTCCCGGAGCCGATTTCAAGCGGCTTATCCACATCAAAACCGATAGCCCACGGTGTCGGTAATGCTGTGAAATGTCGCCCATGTTCAAGATCCGCCGATGTGCAATAATGCGAAACGTTCACATCGACCAAATCGGCGATAGGTGGACGTTCCACGCATGGATTGAGCGCCTTTGGGCTGAGAAACACGAAGGGAATGAAATCGAATGACTCGCCCCGTTTCGTCGGTGTGATAATCTCGCCCGCAACCCACTGTTCTTTTCCCTCGACCTTGACCTTCGTCCAGACGGTTTGTGTGTAGATTC
>JAZDIW010000172.1:0-4084 GCA_043804575.1 bacterium | reverse complement strand
ATGTTCGGTCTACTAAAACAGGGTCATCAGGGCTGACTCCTTTGCATCTCGCCGCTGGATATCGGGCGGCCACTGTTGTTCGCTTTCTTCTTGAGCGAGGAGCGAGCATTCAGATCAAGGATGAAGTGGGTAACGATGCTCTGCAGTATGCCTGTTCCGGTGGGGACAGCTCTATTGTCCGTGAAGTGCTTGCGAAGGGCGCACGAACTGATTCAACAAACAAAGATGGCAACACGCCTCTTCATACTGCTGCTGGGCGTGGGAACTTTGAATGCATCCGCAGCTTGGTAGATGCAGGTGCTAAGCTCGAAGCACGGAACAAAGATGGCGCGACTCCATTGCTGTTAGCTGTGGGAAATGGACAGGAAGAGGCCGTGAGAATGCTCTTAGCGGTAGGGGCAAATGTGAACGCACAGAATGATGAGCGTCAGACAGTTCTCCATCTAGCCGCATATCGCGGATACGAAGCTATCCTCGAAGTTCTCTTGGATAGAAAGCCAATGCTGAACACTGTAGATGCGAATGGCTATACTCCTCTTAGATATGCCCTAATGCAGGGTCACTCTGAAATTGCCGCCATTCTGCGATCGAAAGGTGGACGAGAATAGAACTTGTTCTTTAAGAAAGGAGTTGACAAGTGGATACTCTGAGGCGTTTGGGTTGTTGGCTTGTCGGTTTAGTGGTTCTTGCTACCAGCAGTCTTGCTTTCCCAGAAGAGAGTGCTCAGAAGATTGTTCAGGAATTGCAGCGGAATTGTGAGTGGTTGAGATCACTGCCTACCCGCTATGGGGGACCAAATGGCACATACACCGCGATTACCAGTAGGATGGGACTTTTTGTGAGCAAGTCCGAAGGGTGGTGGAAGGGTAGTTGGTGGCGAGTGGATGTGACCGAAGAGAGAATTGGCCACCTATCGCGGCGATCTGTGCTTATTTCCGACGGCCTGTCCGCATGGTTGTTAGATTCGCAGCCCAACATTCGTTTTGCAGATGTGACAGGACTTGATGGTGTGCGTGAGTTAGAAATGAGAACCGAGCCGTGCGGCGTGGGCATGTATTATGGCATCGGGGGGTTTGAGACTGCGCTTGTGACAGGCACTGAGTACTTCCAAGGGGAATTGTGCGACGTCTTGTCACAGACAGGCAACCAAGAAAGTGGAAAGCTCTGGGTTACACAGGGAAAGAGAAGCGTCGCAAGCATGGATATTAGAGTAGACAATCACCGTGTCACAATCAGAAATTCTGATTTCCGCAGCCCCCGCCCGACTGTACAAATACCTTACCGAAGCGAGATAACCCGTGACGGAGCGACTCAAATCTATACCGTTGACTCGCTGGCGATTGGAGTTGCTATTTCTGATGAAATCTTCAATCTCCGACGAGTTTTTGCTGCGGAAGGTAAAAAGATCGTTGATGCCATTACTGACTCAGAACTGCGGGCCACGGCTCAAAAGCAATTGAACGACGAATTAAGAAAACTGCCATAAGGTCAGCGGAAATAGTCGAACGCCCCGTTGCCGGGCGTCATTAGTTCAGAGGTTCGCGCAGCTCCTCTTTCGTGAAGTGCGCGGGCTTGCGTTTCGGGCCGACTGGGTAGCCGACAATCCACACGGTATCGGTGACACCACGCGCGCTATTCCATTCGATTCATTCAGACAATTCCGGAGATTCTTCGCCGGGCCCAAACCTATCGAGGCCTTCATGTTCAACAAATCAAGTCTCGAAGGCTACAAGAAGATGCTCGACGGTATCGAGCTGAAAGCGCTTGAGCAGACCGGCTACCTCGTGTCCGGCTCGCTGCGATTCGTTTATGAATGACGAAACACAATGGATAAACAAAGGATTATGGGATTGACCTAATCCCTGACCACTGCAATAGACCCATTTCCCGGAAATGACCCCAGCCAAGAGAGGTTGGGTTTTTTTGCATGCTTTCTGAGATTGGGTTGAATTTTGCCCCAAAAATTCTATATTATGAAGGATAGAATAGGAGAGTAGGCTACTTTGGGTGTTTCAGGGACATTGAATTCTGAGAATAGTTCTCATTTTCAGCAGCGCCAAAAGCTTTTGGGGATGCTGCTTTGCGCTTTGGTGATTGTGGGTGCGACATGGTATGCCGTCTGGGCGCTTCTGCATCGTGAAGCGGGTGTTCTCGTCGTCATTTCGCGCCCGCCGGGCGCCGAGGTCATTTTGAATGGGCGCCCGACAAATCTGCTCACGCCCGCTTTTCTATCCGAGCTGCCTGCAGACTCCTTCGTGGTCACACTTCGCCGTGAGGGTCACCGACCTGTTCCCGTTCTGCAGGGCGCCATCGTTCAGCCGAACGAGACAACGAGAACGGTCTTCTTTATGACCCCTATCAGCCCTTACGATAATCGCGAACTCCCGGAAATCGGCACACCTTTCAAAGATTGGAATTGGCGCATTCTCCGACTCGAATGTGAGCTGGACGACGCTACGGCTCGAGTGGACGGACGCGAAATTCATGTACGGCCGCCGCTGACCCTCTTGCTTGAGGGGGGAACTCACCAAATCGAGCTCTCTTGGCCCGACGGCCGCCGTGCAACCGAAACGGTTACACTTCGACCGGGTCAAGCGTCGCAGACTCTAAGGCTGAAACCGCAATAATCTACATTCATAATAGCACTGGAAATGAATCGAGTCCGAGTCCGCTTTGCGCCAAGTCCAACCGGCAGTCTGCATATCGGGGGAGCCCGAACGGCGGTCTTCAATTGGCTCTATGCGCAACACACGGGCGGCGATTTTGTGCTGCGCATCGAAGATACGGATGCGGAGCGCTCTCGGGGAGAATTGGTGCAGGCCATTCTTGATGACCTTCGATGGCTGGGTATGGAATCCGACGAGCCCATCGTATATCAATCGGATCGCGTTGAAATCTATCGTCGATTGGCCGACGAATTGGTGGAGCGGGGAGCGGCCTATCGAGATTCCACATCGCCCGAGGAGCTCGAACATCTTCGCACTCAAGCCCGGGCGCGAGGGGAGATTTCTTTCCAGTTTCGAGCGGACCGAGCGAAGCTGCGCGAAGTCGAAGCGAACAGTGAGCCCTATGCGATACGCTTTCTTGCCCCCGATGATGACATTGTCTTTGCAGACGATGTTCACGGAGAAGTCCGTTTTCGAGGAAGTACCCTCGATGATTTTGTGTTGTTGCGGCGCGATGGCTCGCCAACCTATCACCTCTCTGTTGTCGCCGACGACCATGATATGGATATCACCGATGTGATTCGCGGCGATGATCACATCTCGAATACACCGAAGCAATTGCTCATCTATCGGGCGATGAGCTGGCCGCCGCCGCGCTTTGCGCATGTGCCTCTGATCTTGGGTCCGGACAAGAGGCGTCTTTCGAAGCGGCATGGCGCGACATCCGTCGGCGAATACCGCGAGAAGGGCTATCTTCCTGAAGCCGTTTTCAACTTCATCGCTCTCCTGGGATGGTCGCCCGGTCGAGGAGACAAAGAAATCCTGACACGCCGAGAGCTCGTCGAGTTGTTCTCCACGGAAGGAATCCACACCGGCAGCGCGGTTTTCGATGAGTCAAAGCTTGTATGGATGAACGGCGAATATTTGCGCGAGTTGCCCGCCGCAGAGCTGACCAAGGGCTTGCAGCCTTACTTGGATAGCTCTGTTGATGCGGCCTATTTGGAGAAAGTCGCGGTGCTTTTACGTCCGCGACTGCGCATGACATCGGGAATCGGTGAACTCGGCGATTACTTCTTCCATGATCCTGAGCAATGGGACGAGAAGGGGCGGGCGCAATATTGGGCGGACCCCGATCTCCCACAACGCCTCGCGCAGTACATGGAAGATTTGGAAGCGCGAGATGATTTCCGTGCAGAGAGTCTCGAAGCGGACTTGCGCGCTCATTGCGAAACATGGGGGATTTCTGCCGCGAAGATGATTCATCCCCTGCGACTGGCTCTGACAGGTCGAATCGCAAGTCCCGGTCTCTTTGAGGTCATGGAGGTTTTGGGAAAACCCGCTGTTCTGCGCCGCCTGAAGCGGGTGCTGGCGGAGCTGTAGGTATTCGATGGGCATTCTGGATCGCTATATCCTCGGCC
>JAZDIW010000171.1:0-18337 GCA_043804575.1 bacterium | reverse complement strand
GATACGGGCGTGGACGGAAATCATCCTGCCCTCGGCTACCGCTGGCGCGGAAACTTCGCCCCGTGGGCGCATTGCTGGCGTTCGCCTGTCGGCGGGACAGCCACTCCCACGGATACCTATGGCCATGGGACACATGTGATGGGGACGATGACCGGTGCCACCGTAGCATCGGGGACCGGAGACACGGTGGGTGTTGCGCCTGCCGCTCTATGGATTGCCGATGATGCGATCAATCAGAGCGTCACCCCTCAACTGGACGCCGATATTCTTGACGGCTTCCAATGGTTCGCGGATCCGGACGGCAATCCCGAGACGGTGGACGATGTGCCCGATGTCGTTCAAAACAGTTGGGGCGTCTACTCGTATTGGGCAGGCTACCAGGATTGTGATGATCGCTGGGATGTCGCGATTCTGGCTCTGGAAGCGGGCGGCACCGTCGCCACTTTCTCCGCCGGAAATGAAGGGCCTAGCGCCCAGACTCATCGCAGCCCGGCCAACGCGATTTATGACAGCGTCAGCTTCTTCTCGATCGGCGCGGTGAATGCCACCGATTACTCCTGGCCCTATCCGATCGCGAGCTTCTCCTCGCGCGGGCCTTCCGATTGTGACGGAATGACCATCAAGCCCGAAGTCGCGGCACCGGGCGTGACCGTTTATTCGTCCGTTCCGGGTGGAGGTTATGAGCAGACGGGCTGGAGCGGCACTTCCATGGCCGGCCCCCATGTGGCGGGAATCATTGGCTTGATGCGCTCGGCTAATCCGAATGCGGAAGTCCGAGATATGAAATCCATCCTGATGCGGACCGCTCGCGATTTGGGAACCACGGGGGAAGATAACACCTATGGCTTCGGTTTCGTGGATGCCTATGAAGCGGTGATCCGTGTTATCGCCGGCTACGGGCGCATTATGGGGACCGTGCGCGATGCCGTGACTATGAATCCGATTCAGGCACGGGTGGAAGTCGTCGGCGGGTCACAGGTGAGCACATGCTCGCCTTCGGGAGCCTATCTGCTGGTCGTGCCGGGAGACTCTACCTACACTTTGCACTATTCACTCTATGGGTATGTCTCCCAGGATCATGTCGTCCATGTGGACGCCAACGACACCACTTTTCAGGATGTGAACTTGGTGCCGCGGCCGATCGTCACCGTGTTCACGGAGGACTTTGAAACCGGGGCGCCCGGCTGGACGCATTCCAGCCCGTCCTGCTGGGGGGATCAGTGGCATATTTCCACGGAACAGGTTCACGGAGGCACCCACTCCTACAAGTGTGGGGACACGGGCACCGGTGTCTACGCGAACCTGCTCGACGCCCGCTTGGTGTCGCCTGCGATTGCCGTCCCCAGCGATGCCCGCCTCTACTTCTGGATGCAGATTCAAGGCGAGCTCTCGGGGGCATTCCCTGATTCCGCTTACGACGGCGGCATTTTCGAAGTTTCGGCCAACGGCGGAGCGTTTACGGAAGTCGCGCCGATCGGGGGCTATCCGAAGACCTTCCGGTGGATGCGCGGAGGAGGCAATCCGGCGACCGGCCCGATGCGGGGAATGCCTTGCTGGGCACAGGATCTAACCTGGATCGAAGCCGTGGTGGATCTGGCGTCTTTTGCGGGACAATCCATTCAGCTGCGTTATCGCTTCGGCAGCGACGCCGGGACCGGCTACGAAGGCTGGTATGTGGACGATGTCCTCATCAAGGCTCTCGGCGAGCCCGTCACGGAAGTGACAGGAGTTACTATCGCGGCTGAAGGGAACGACCTTCACCTCTACTGGAACCCGGATGTCAACTACGGCTATCGCATCTACGGTGACGACGATCCCATGGGCAGCTTTACGAATAGGATTGGCGAAACGACGGCGAATGACTTTGTTGTCACGGGAGGCGCCGCTTCCGCCGAAATGAAATTCTACATCGTCCGCGGCTGGGACGGCGGGATGTAACACGACCGCGGTTCGAAGCCGTACTCTTCTGTACATGAGCCTATCTCGAAGATGCTCTTGGGAGGCTGGGAGATGGAGTCACTGAAAGCGTGGACGGACATGTGCCGCCACATCGTCGGTTGCTTCACGAGCATTTCGAGATAGGCTCATACCCAAAACATACGGGTTCTTACAAGTGCACCGACATTCGGGGCGGTGGCAAATCTTCAAATTCACCTTGCGCCAAGGTACTCCTTTCCTACGGGCTGGCTCTGCCTGCCCGACTTCATGTCTCTTGCCGATAATGGGCTGTTAGAGGCCGCCCTTAGGGTGATTTCTTTTCACATTGCGGATCATTTGCTCCGTTCGAGGACAAGTCTGGAGCAACTGTCTTCAAGGTCAAGAGACCGTTGCAGGTCGGGATCAGCCACAGCGGAATATGTCGGAGAACTCTCAAGAGTCGCTATAGATGCCCGTCGAGAGTGAAAAAACAAATAAGGAGAACAACCCATGATGAAGACTCTTATCGGATTCACAATTGCCCTGCTTTGCCTCACGCTGTCTGCGAGCGCGACAATACGGTATGTCTCGGCCTATGGTGGAGGGCAATACACAACTCTCAACGGCGCCTACGCTGCAGCGGTGAACGGGGACACGATCCTGATCGGGCCGGGGACTTACACCGAAAGCTCAATCACTTCGACAAAGCGCCTGGCTTGGGTGGGCGCCGGATGGGATCAATCCAAAGTGACCTTCAGTGGATACTTCAGCATTTCGAGTACTACGGCCAACGGCTCACTTGTCGAGGGTCTACGGATTCAGGGCGATGCTTACGCGGGTTACGCGTTGTACCTCTACAACAGTGTTGACTCGGTTACGGTCCGCCGCTGTCTGCTCAAGAGCGCCGGCAACTATAGCAATATCATCTATGCGCTGGCTGCTGGCCGTCTCTATGTGGAAGACTGCATTCTCATTCAGGCAGGTGCCAATTCTTATGGCATGGTTCTGACACCGAACGCGGCCTCACTCTTCCGCGGTTGCGTCTTCGCCTGGGTCCCTG
This sequence comes from bacterium, assembly GCA_043804575.1. Lineage (GTDB taxonomy): Bacteria > Electryoneota > RPQS01 > RPQS01 > DYHQ01 > JAZDIW01. The sequence continues at coordinate 15,360 of JAZDIW010000171.1, read as the reverse complement.
CTACCGGCACTTACGCTTGCTTCGAGAACACATCGGGATTGGCCGGAACCCTCGAAATCTACAACGGCGTGTTTCTCAATCAGGCCAAGATCTTCAACCTGACAAGTGGCGCCCAGCCGGTGATTGGCGTGAACAACATCTTCTACGACTGGCGTGCATCGCCTACTTTTGGCACCTATCCGGGCACGAGTACTTTTGACTACAACGCATCCCAGACCATTGCTGCGCCGGGCACCAATACCATCAACATTATCAGTGATCCATTCGTCACATACGACGAAGACGCCAACTACGAGGAAGAGGTCTCCGACCTGCACCTCGTCCCCGAATCGGGACTCATTGACACCGGACACCCCGAGCTTCTGGACCCGGACGAAACACGCTCGGATTTCGGTGTGTATGGTGGACCTCATCCGCTCGTGGATAACGGTGTCCCTCCTTATCCCTGGGCGGTCAATATCATCCTGACCCCGAATCTGGTCGGACAAGGCACAGATGTGAACGCCACAGCAGTCGGACGCATCGGACCGCAATACTAAAAGGAGGAGAACGACCATGAAACAATTCGTTCTCCTTGTTGCTCTGCTCGCGTGCGTGTGTGCTGCCTGCGCGCAGACCATCACGCAAGCGGAATGGTTTGTGGGAACAGATCCGGGTCAAGGCCTGGCGAATCCCATCACGGTGAGCACGCCAGACGACTCCGTCAATTTGAGCTTCACTGTGCCCACGGGGAGCCTGAGTCCCGGATTGTACCGCGTATTCGTGCGCTGCCGCTCGAATGGTGGTGTATGGGGAGCGCCGTCACCGCGACTTCTAACGATCGTGCCCGGAAGTGGCGTTGCCCGACTGGTCACGGCCGTGGAATATTGGTTCGACAGCGGTGCGCCGACATTCCTCGATGTAACTGACGACGACTCGGTGACCTTCAATCAAATACTGAGCACAGCTTCTTTGAATCCCGGATTGCATAGGTTCTACCTGCGCTGCCGCGATGATCTCGGGCGGTGGGGAGCAGCGCATGTTGCGCTTCTCGTGGTATTCGGCACAACTCCCCCGGTTGCCCGGTTGGTCACGGCCGTGGAGTATTGGTTCGACAGCAATGCGCCGACACTCCTCGATGTGACTGACGACGATTCCGTCAGCTTCGATCAAATGCTGAGCACAGCTTCGCTGAGCCCGGGATTGCATAAATTCTTCCTACGCTGCCGCGATGATTTGGGACGCTGGGGATCACCGCATATTGCGCTGCTCGTAGTAAGCGACTCAATCTCAGCCGTCACGCGACTCATCACAGCGATCGAGTATTGGGTGGACAGCAATGCGCCCACTTTCGTGGATGTTGCGGATTCGGCGCAGGTCAACATCAGCGAGCTTGTCGGGACTTCTTCCCTGGATGTAGGTCTTCATTATGTCCATATGCGCTGTCGGGATGATTTGGGGCGCTGGGGTGCCGCAGAAAGACGGCCGCTGATTGTGACATCACCGTTCGTCACATCTGAGCCGCGAGAGCTTACCGCGGCGGAATTCTTCGTCAATGTGGATCCCGGACCCGGCAACGGAGTTTCTATTCCGCTCCCGCAGGACAGCCTCTGGGATGAAGGCGAAGAGACAGCGGAGACCGTCATCACGGGCATTCCGATTGGCTTGCATCGGGTGGGGATCCGCTTTCGCGACGATTTGGGTCGGTGGTCACAGCCGGTGCTGGACTCCCTCATCGTCGGGCCGGTAGTCACCGTTCGCCCATCGGGGAATGATCTGATTCTGGATTGGCTCTCGGGAAGCGGTGTGGACGAGTTCTACATCTACCGGGCTGCCATTCCTACGGGTCCCTTTGCAGTGATTGACTCCACGGCCGCACAGACTTACACGGATGTTGGCATCACCGCGACCCAAGCGAAGATGTTCTACCGCGTGACTTTCAGCGCCGGGGCCCTGTCGAGCTTTCGTTTGCCCGAAGCTACACCCGCCAGAGAATAGCACAGGAAGGCGAGAGAATTCGAGCAGAGATGGACGGGCCGCGAGGCCCGTCTTCATCTGCTTGCGACTTCTTTCGGAACGGTCTGAGGTCGTGCTCGCAACCCTGCCTGCTTTGAAAATGAGGCGGCGAGCCTTGCCGTAGGCCGCCGAAATTCGGATATTTGTAACAAAGTGAGACACTGCAAGGGATTCAACGCAGCCGGTAGGTCTTATTGGCAATCTCCTCAGAATCCAGGGGTTTAGAAACGAAAACATCGCGAAGGCGGCACCCTGTCTCGAATGAGAGGCAGCGCAGCTCATGGAGACTTCGAGCGGCATTGGCAGGAGAGCTCTCGCCTAAAAAATATCTTAGTATGTTGTAATTTATAGCATAACAGAGAAGAAGGGGACATAGGCACGCCTCCAGATTTTGAGGTTTTTCTTGACAACGGGCAGATTTTTTATTATATTATACCGTGCGTTCTGGGTAGAGAGATGTGCCGGCAGGGCTCCGTGGGCATGGAGCACTATCCGGTTTTTTGTTTTGACCAATCCTTCGTTCGGAGGTGAGCACCGTCCTATTTGGTATTCTGGGGTTCCAAAAAGGAACTCATGGCTTCTAAGAGTCGCATTTTCAATCGCCTGGCCAAGACACGGAGAGAGATTGGCACGAGAAGCAGGGCCCGGTGATAAGCAATTTGTTGTTCATTAAAGCATCCTTTAGTTCAAGGTAACCAAGGATTTGGTAAGGAGTGGGTATGGCATACACCGCGGCTTATACCTCTCGGACAGTTGTCCGGTCCAAGCGTCGTTCGGCGACCCCGAAGAGTAGGGTCTCCGCCGGGCGAGAAGCTTCCAAAGTCCGCCGTGTGGCGAAAGCCAAGAGCGGAGTATCCAGAATGCAGCGACGAGGCAAGAAGACTCTGCGAGCGGAGCTTCTGAAAAGCAAAAACGCAGTGGCCAAGGGGCGGGCGCTGGCGGCCCGCAAGAAGAGGGTCATCGCGCGAGGGAAGGCGGGAGTCGCTGCCAGCGCGCTGAACGAGAAAAGGCGAAAAGCTCAGGCAAAATATGGTGTTGGTGCGAAGAGCCGTGCCAAAGCAGTCTCGGGTCGGGCTCCGGCACGAGGCGTCGCCCCGCGTCGAGTCTCGCGCTGGCGACGCGCGGCACCGCGACTTCTGCGGTGCAGCGCTTGTGGCGGCGTGGTACTGTGGGTTTCGGTTGACCGGCGATGTTTTCCTTGCCTGAAGCGAGGGATCGCGGCAAGGAAGAGAGAAGACGAATTCGCCTTGGGAGTCTTCGAAATCGAAGAGGAATTTGTCCCGGCGGTTCAATAAACGCAGGAAAAGCTTGGGGATAAAGTCCTCGGCCAGAAGATGGTCGAGGACTTTGTTTTGGAGTTTATGAAAAAAAGCAAAAAAGGACTTGACTTTTTCGATTGGATTCTGTATATTATTTAATTTTCCCGAAGGTGCCTCTTTTGCTATAGCGCTTTGCGGCCTGATTTGGCGGGAAGGGGCGCGAGCGTGAGGCAGCCAAGCGATCGACACAACGAATTGAAAGAATAAGAATGGGCATTGGTCTGTGGCCCATTGGCCGAAGAACCATTCAAATGGAGAGTCACAAAATGAAGCGTTCGATTACCCTTGCAATGCTGCTGGTGTTTGTTGCCATGCTCGTGATGGCTTGTGCAACGCCCGAACAGCGCGCTCAGAAACTCTTTGACCAGGGCAAGTATGAAGAAGTCCTGGCGAAGTTCCCGAACCTCCCGATCGCCCAGAACGCGAAGGCGAAAGTCGCCGAGAAGATGATCGAGGAAAGCAAGTACGAAGAAGTGCTCACGAACTACGCGGACACCCCATCGGCGGAAGTCGCCAAGGAAAAGCTGGCGGAGAAACTCTTGGCCGAAGGCAAGTATGACGAAGTCACCATGAAGTATCCGGGCACTCGTGCCGCCAGAGAAGCGGACAACAAGATTGCCGAGAAGCTCTATGCGGACAAGAACTTTGATCTGCTTCTTCAGAAGTATGGCAACACCCCTGCCGGTATGAAATGCAAGAATGAGAAGGGGATGGAAGACTACAACAAGTGCAAGAAGATGAAGAAGGCGGACAAGGAGAAGGGTCTTCGTGAGATTATTCAGAAGTATGCCGGAACCGAAGCGGCCAAGCTCGCTCAGGAAGATCTCGCCAAGATGACGAAGCCGGCTGCCGGGAAACCGACTCCGGGGAAGTCGCCCGCTCCAGCGAAGAAGCAATAACACCCTCTTACTGAAATGAGGAAATCCCAGCTTGGGCTTTGCCCGGCTGGGATTTTCTTTTTGGTGTTGCCTTGCGGGGAAATGATTTTAAGAATTCAACAATGTTTCGCCAGACTGGGTCCAAACAAGCAGTTACTTTTTACGAATTTCTGCTATCCGATAACACTCAACGCCGCCAATGGTCCACCTCTTCATGATGTAGGTGACATCTGAATAGTGCCATGCTACGATTAATCCATTCTCGTCGCTCCCAAGCTGCTCAGTATAGAGGCACTGTCCACGAATACTGAGAACGTCATCCGCGGGTGTTCCCCGGCCAATGGACGTTGTGCTCTTGGTAGATGAACCTCCAGCAGACGCGCTTCCTCCTGCGTTTTTGGCAAAATCTCCACGTTGCATCTTGGCTAAACTTTCTTGGGCGAGCTCGGCCGCGTCGGTTCCGGCATACTTCTGAATAATCTCGCGAAGAGCCTTCTCCTTGTCAGCCTTCTTCATCTTCTTCGCCTTGTTATATTCCTCCGTGCCCTTCTCATTCTTATACTTCATGCCAGCAGAGGTGTAGCCGTATTTCTGGAGAAGCAAATCGCAGTTCTTGTCAGCATAGAGCTTCTCGGCAATCTTGTTCTCCGCTTCCTTGGCGGCGCGAGCGCCAGGATACTTCTGGACACACTCATCGAATTTCCCTTCCGCCAACAGCTTCTCGCAAAGTTTCTCCTTCGCGACATAGGCCGACGGGGTATCGGCATAGTCCGCAAGCACCTCTTCATACTTACCCTCCTCGATGAGCCTCTCGGCAAGCTTCGCCTTGGCCTTCTGGGCGATCGGGAGGTTCGGGAACTTAGCCAGGACTTCTTCATATTTGCCCTGCTCAAACAGCTTCTGAGCACGCTGTTCGGGTGTTGCACAAGCCACAACGAGCACCGCAACAAACGCCAGCAGCATTGCAAGGGTAATGGAACGCTTCATGAGTGACTCTCCGTTAATTGGTTTCGAGGCGAATGGGCCATGCGCCTCGGGATCTTACCCCGTAGGCATTTGCCGTTTTGGCCTTGCGGCGCCGTTAGCCGGCGGTAGCTCCGAGGCGATGCCAAAATGTATCCTTGAAACAAATATAGTAATAGCCGGGTTAAAAGACAAGGTCTTCCCAGATATTATAACAAAGTTGTTACTTCGTTTCCAAAATGTTGCGCGAAATCCTAAAGGACAGACAATCTCCTCCCTTCTCGCATCCGGCAGCCCAGGCCTATCCAATTGCAGCGTCTGAGCTTTTTCACCCTGCCACCGCAGTCGCTCTAATTGACCTCGGCGCGCTGAGGCGGAATACCGAGCGCATCTTGGAGCGCGTCCGGCCGCGGGGGATCTTGGCGGTGGTCAAGTGGAATGGCTATGGGCATGGGCTTGTCCCGTGCGCGCGGATTATGGCGCAGGCGGGCGTCACCGGATTTGGTGTCAGCTCGGTTGCCGAAGGAATCGAGCTGCGCAAGGCGGGTTTTGCCGGTCTCATTCTCGTGATGGCCGATTGGGTGGGCAAGCCCTTGAAGAAATTCATCGAATGGGATTTGCACGCGGCGGCGACTTCGTGGTTCAAAGTCGAGTATGTCGAGGCGGGTGCGCGCAAATTAGGCAGGAGAATCGCCGTTCACACGAAATTCGACACCGGCCTTGGGCGACTCGGAATGCCTTGGCAGCGTGCAAAGGAGCTTTTGCCACGAATCGCGCGAATGAAGAGCCTCGAAGTCAAAGGCATCTACTCGCATCTGGCCTTTCAGCGCCCGCAAGATTTCGCGTTAGGCGAGAAGCAGATTGTGCGCTTCAAACGAATCCTTTCGCTCGCGCAGAGATGTGGCTTGGAACCCGAATGGACTCACTTGGCGAATTCGGCAGCCGCGATTGTCTTTCCCGAAGTGCCGGGAAATTTGGTGCGCACGGGCATCGCGCTCTATGGCCAGCCGCCGTCGCGAGAAGTCGCGAAGCTGTTTCCTTTGGAGCCTGTGATGACCCTAAAGGCGCCGATTTTAGAAGTGCGTCGCGTGCGCCGCGGTCATGGTGTGCCGCATCCGGTTATGGCCACGGCACCGGCAGATGGCTGGGCCGTTCGCATTCCCGTCGGAACACGCTGCGGCTATCCCGCTTCGCTTCTTCGCAGGGGACTCTGTTTGTTTCGAGGCAGGCGCATGCCTCTGCTTGGGACGATTCTTGGGGAGCAATCGTGGCTGTTCGTCCCGGGGCCTCGCCCGAATGTGGGCAAAGAAATCGTCCTATGGGGACGGCGGGGCAACGAGACAATTTGGCTCTATGAGCTGGCGGAATCCCTTGAGGCGCTTCCCTATGAATTGCCGACTTGGCTGAGTGAGAAAGTGCCGCGCATTTTCGTTGAGTAAAAGCAACGGCAACTCCCTTCGGAACTTATGGCGTGTAAAGTGGGTTTTATGAATGATTCTTTTGAAAATCGGGGGAGGCTGGGCGAAGACTCTGGAGGTAGAATGCGCAAAGTTGTGTTTCTCTTTTTGGCAACCTTTTTCATGGGACAGGTCGGAGGGTGTCAGCCGGGTGATCGGTCCTCGGCGCTGAAGATTCCCGCCGACGCGAAAATGCTGAACCTGACGCTGACGGATGTGGATGGCCACAAGATTGATTTGCGGCAATTCTATGGCAAGGTCGTGTTTATGGATTTCTGGGATACTTGGTGCGGGCCGTGCCGCAGGGAAATTCCGCATTTTGCGGCACTCTACAATGACTACAAGGACAAAGACTTCGTCATGGTGGGCGTGGCGTTTGCGCGCCAGGGCAATGATGCGGTAAAGCAGTTCGGCAAACAGTACGGTATCAACTACCACAACACGATTTTCAGTGAGGATGCCGCGCGTCTGTATGGCCGACCCCCCAGCATTCCCACGACCTTCATCATCAATCAGAAGGGTGAAGTCCATCAAAAAGTCGTCGGCTACCGAGATCGCTCCTACTTCGAAAACGAAATCAAGAAGCTTCTCAATCTGTAACCCTTCATGGCGGCGGCGAATCTCAAGGGTTAGCCCCACCGACATAAGAAGAGATGTCAAAGCCTCAGCGTTCGTGCTGAGGCTTTCTCATTTTCCGCCGAGGCAGGTTCCCAACCTGCCCGGAACTCGTACGGGGCGAATCAGGAGATTCACCGCCGCGATTTAGACTTGGTCGCCGTGGTGGATGTGTCATCCGCCCGGCAATCCATCACCGCCGTAGCCAAAATGTCCGCCGTAGGGACACGGCGTGCCGTGTCCGCCATATCATCTGCCCGGCCACTCCGCCATCACATAGTAAAAGTAGCGCGACGGTCGGCTTGCCGTCGCCTCATCCGTCCATGTCGTCGTATCGCTCACCGTAGCAAGCAAAGTCCCCGCCATGAAAGGCTCGGTGGCACCATAGATATAGTAAGGTCCCGCGCCGAAAGGCGTCCAATGCAATCTTGCATTGCCGCTCACAACCAAAACCCTCAAATGCAAAACCGGACTGCCAGACCAATGCTCATCGGCGCCAATATCAGGATAAGACCATGACGGATTCGGCCGCGGATCACCTTCGAAATCCGTGCTCACTATGCCTGCTGGATCGCCAGCTCCAATGCAATGGCTGAAATCCGTCAAATGAAAATCGCCCGTCGCCGTGTCTGCGAACATTGGATCAACGAAAATATTGAGGTAAATGTCCGCAGAGTCGGCGTTGGCATTCATAACCAAAGGCACACCAATCATGGGCGGCCCTTGGGATGGGTCATTGTTGTTGAAAACAATGTTTCCCTCACTGTTGCCAAAGATATCACAATAAGAGATCTGACTGCTTGCACTGTTGTAGAAGTAAATTCCTGCACCCGTAGAGAAAGCGATGATGGTACTGCTAAGAGTCGGCAAAGATTGGTAGCATCGAATCCCCCCTCCTCCGGAGCCTGCCGAATTGCCGCTGAGGGTGCAAGTCGTGAAAGTTGGCGAAGACCCTACGCAATACATCCCACCACCAACATTATAGACTGAGTTGCTGTTAACGGTGCAATTGGTGAAATTGGGAGAAGAGTTGTTGCAGAACATACCCCCACCGTTCCAAGCTTGATTTTCTCTTATTGTGCAGCCTACGAATGCCGGGGAAGAAGCCTCGCAATAGAGCCCGCCACCGTTCCCATCGCTTGCGGTGTTTCGGCTTATCCTGCAATTCGTGAGGGTTGCCGAGGAATAATAGCAATACACCCCGCCGCCGTCGTGGCCCGCTGAATTCTCATCTAACATGCAATTGGTGAAGGTCGGCGAGGAATATTGGCAATATATCCCGCTCCCGAAATAACCTGCCGAGTTGCCGCTGACCGTGCAATTCGCAAAAGTCGGCGAAGAATTGTCTGAGCAAACGATCCCGCCGCCGTTCCCGATTACCGAGTTGTCGCTGAGGATACAATTAGTGAAGATTGGCGAAGAATAGACGCAATATACCCCGCCGCCATCCATTCCTGAGTTGCCGCTAACCGTGCAATTCGTGAGGCTGGGTGAAGAAGACGAGCAACCTACGCCGCTGGCATCAGAGCCTCTCTCGACAAGGCAATAGGTCAATCGGCTGCCAGAACTCGCGGCCCCCTCAAATCGTAGGCCACGCCAGCGGACAGGGTTGAGCAGGGTATCCGTCGTGAAGATAATTGAATCGCTCTCGGTTCCTTCGGCCAGGAGCGTTCCGTAGATTCGGAAAGGATAGGGGCCATCAAAAATGAAAGCTGTTCCGGGAAGAAGAATCAGGCTGTCGCCGGAATTCAATGATATAGTTCCAACGATATGACAGGCGCCGGGGCCCAAAGTGCCTTGAAGAGATCCAGACAACTCGCAGGGCGGATGCGCATTTGGATTCTCGTCCACTCCAATATCAGGAAAAGAGCTTGGCGGATTCGGCCGAGGGTCGCCCTCGAAATCCGTGCCCGCAATTGCTGGATCCCCCGCGCCAATGCAATGGCTGTTATCCAACAAATGGAAGTCGCCTGTCGTTGTGTCTGCGAACATCGGGTCAACGCAAATGTTGAAATAGACATCGCACGAATCGCCGTTGGCATTTCCGGTGACAAACTGCCAAATGCCCGGCGGCCCCTGCGATGGATCATTGTTGTAGAAAGTGATGTTCCCACCGGTGTTGCGGGAAATGTCGCAGTAGTTTATTTGGCTTCCAGCACTGTTCCGAAAATAGATCCCCGAGCCGTCAGAAAAAGCGATGATAGTACCATTCATGGTCGGCGAGGAGCTTACGCAACATACACCGCCGCCGTTACCTGCGCCAGGAGTACCTGCTGAATTTCCGCTGATTGTGCAGTGCGTGAGCGTCGGCAACGAGTTATCGCAATATAGTCCACCGCCCTGATCATATCCGGAATTGCCACTGATGGTGCAACTCGTGAAGGTTGGAGAAGAATCTGTGCAAGACACCCCGCCTCCCATATTTGCCGCCGTGTTATCGCTTATGATGCAATTGGTGAAGACGGCAGAAGAATTGTTGCAACGTACCCCCCCGCCAGTGTTACCTGCCGAGTTGTTACTGACCACGCAATTTGTGAGACTCGGCGAAGAAGAATAGCAACTGACTCCGCCACCACTGTACCCAGCCGAATTTCCGCTGATGGTACAATTCGAGAGACTGGGCGAAGAAGACTCACAACGCACCCCCCCACCAGTGTTACCTGCCGAGTTGTCTCTGACCACGCAATTGACGAAAGTTGGCGAAGAATTGCTACAATAGATCCCACCGCCACATTCATTTGGATAACTGCCGGTCGCATAACCTTTTTCAACAAGGCAATACGCGAGGCGGCTGCCAGAACTTGTCGGGTACGAAAAGCGCAGGCCACGCCAACGGTTCTCGCCTGACTGCTCCGTCGTGAAGACAATTGAGTCGCTTTCCGTTCCTTCGGCCAAAAGACTTCCATAGATCATGAAGGGATAGGGCCCATCGAAGACGAAGACTGTCCCCGGAACAAGAGTCAGACTATCTCCCGAATCTACCCAAATCGTGTCAATGACATGGAAGGTGTTCGGGCCTAAGACGCCTTGGAGATGCCCTGCAAGCTCGCAAGGCAGACGGACCAAAGTCACCGGCGACAGAGTCGTGCTACTCACAAACGCTTGATTTTCCAGGAGGACTGTATCGAAACACACGTGGCTGTATTCCACATTATAGGTTCCTTTATACAGTCCATTCATGATGAAATAGCCAGAAGAGTCCGTGTAGGTAGAGTGCGTAGCCCCTGCCGGACTGACCTTGATGAATTTGACTTTCGTGTCTGAATGCTCACCCTGCCCTTCAAGGTAGCAGTAGCCGTCTACCGTCACAAACAATGAATTCAGAGTTACAGGTGGTAGCGTCGTGCTGCCTACGAGTATCTGGTCCTCTATGACGACCGTGTCAAAATCCGCGTGGGTGTATTCCACATCGTAGATTCCCTCATAGAGGCCGCTCAGGAAGAAATAGCCGGAAGAATCGGTGTAGGTGGAATCGGTGACGGCCGAGGGGCTGACTTTGATGAATTTGACTTTCGTTTCCGAGTGTTCGCTTTGTCCTTCGAGGTAGCAGAAGCCGTCCACCATGATCAGTCTGACATCGCCGAAAGCTGCGTGAACGGAGATGAGCATGGCAAGAAAAGTGAGGAATTTTCGCATGGGTTGCCTCCTGATGGATCATGATTCATGTAAGCGCACGCCGTGCGGCACTACCGCGCCGCGCGTGGGTGCCCTCACCCCGCGCGAAAAGCGGGCGGGTCGTTTGTATTCGCAAGTATGAAAACTCGCGAAAGTCTTCACTCACATGCTCAATATACGGTGCCCCAAGCCTTATGTCAAGAAAAATCTGAATTGGAGGGCAGGATTTTTTGAGAGGATTCCAGGCAGGTTGAGAACCTGGCTCGGCGAACTATGAGGTGACTTTGGCAAGTTCTGAGACGGCTTTGTGCTCCCAGTGCATCGCATCTTCGACGCATACGGCGGCGGCTTCGCGGCGCTTGGGATCTTGCCAGCGGTGATAGAAGGCTTGAAGTTGGGGCTCGTCTTCGAGTCTGGGGCGGATCCACCATTTCCAGGGGCGACCGAGCTGCAAATCCCACCCATGCCAAGCTTGGCAGCATTGGTGATAATAGAAGGCGGCTTTTTCGAGAGCGGCGCGCGTTTTTCCGCCGAAGCGCGGCGCCATTCGTTCAAAGAAGCGAAAGCTGCTGAAACGCGCGGTCCATTGCTGGTAAATCGGCGAGCAACCCCACGCAAGTGCGCGCCCTCCGCAGAAATCCACATCCGGATCGAGCAAGTCATTGGCGAAGGCAAGGTAGGCTTTTTCGCCGGCAGCGCAACCGGCGAGCACGCCTGCATGCCATTGCCGCACAGCCTTGCGCGTGGCGCGCTTCGTGAGCTCCGATTCCGAAAATCCATTCGTTCTTCTCTCGACGATGCGCACGAGCACATTTCCTTCGTCAAGAGGCTGCCGCCAATAGGACAGCTCAATATCAAGCACGCGCACCCGTTCGGGCTTCAGTTCGGATTGGGAGCGCACAAGATGAACATATCTCTCCAATCCCTGAGTGCCGATGCCGAAAATGAGCATCGGCTCGGTTAAGCGTGCAAGCACGGGTTTGCCGGACTCGCCAATCCACTGCGAGAGCACGAGAAAAGCGGTATGAGCATCCGAGGGAGTGATTTCTTTCCAAGTGAGATTTAGGGCTTTGAAGAGTGTTTCGACCGGCGGCTCGAACGCGAGCTCGACGCATTCGGGATGGTCGAGGGAATAGAGAAACTGCGTCGCGTGTCCTGAAACGACATCCACGAAGGCGTAATCGAGCGAGAATCCTTCGCTGCGCAGCAAGAGCAGAAGCGGCAGCGACAGGCCCGGCTCGATGCGGTCGGAAATCCAGGAATCTTGCGTAAGTAATTCCGGAAATCCACCCGCAAAACACTGTGTCACTTGCATTTTTGGCATCATAGAATCATAGGGTATTCAACAGGGCATTTTCAAGATACAAAAGCGTTTTCGCAATCGCAAGACGAGGGATTGAAATGATGGAATGCCATTAGGGGTGTTCGAAATCCACGGGTCTTTTGAGCCCGGTGCGCCTCCAGTCGAGGATTCAGGAGTTGCCCGCGGGGGGATAGGACGCTCTCCAGTAATTTGTTTATTCGGAGGTTGCAATATTAGCGAACAAGGCAAGAAAGTTCAAATTTTTTAACAAATGTATTGACATGTGCGCATTTTGTCTATATATTTCTATAAGGAATCCAATCGGGGTCGTGAAGGGACACCACGATAGGCCGCGCAGTAGTCAGAAGAGAATCTAAGGGAGGAACTTCTCATGCGCACATTCAAAATTTTCACTATTCTACCTGCTCTGGCGTTCGCGACATTTGCTGCTTGTGAGGCAAAGGCCGCAACCTATGCAGATACGACCGCCATGACGCAGGTTGCCCGGAACTGGCTCACCTATTTCCTTTACTACAAGGATTACTGGGCAGGAAGCGATACGGCTTGGGTGGAGGACACGACGGCGATTTTCGCGGACGATACTCTTTTTCTCGGTTTGTCCTTCACCATTTGGCCGAGTGGCCATGTAGTGGTCCCAAAGATAAAGCAGTTGTCTCCCGTGAAATCGTATTCTGAGTGGTGTGGACCGGATTTTGGTGACACAGTTGGGTATCCGCAGTTTGTAAAGGACGAGCTGTTGGCTCTCCGTCGAGCGTGGGAGGCCGATACGAGTCAGTATCAACACATAGGATGGACTGAATTCACCTTGGATTCGGCAGAGTTTTCCGAGATTCTGCATGAGCGCCAGCTAGCACCGCTATGGCAAATTGGTCCTCTATGCTCTACTGAGTGGAATCAGTCTCCGCCCTACAACGATTCTTGTCCTCCGGGTGACAGTGATACCTGTCTTGTGGGCTGCGTGGCGCTTGCCGCGGCGCAAATAATGGCCTATCATCAGTGGCCGCCAAGCGGAATTGGCCAAGTCAGCAAATGGGAGGATGGTGATCCTTCCTGTGGCGTTCCTGCCCAGACTCTGGTCGTGGACTTGTCCGACGGCTACGATTGGGCGAACATGCCAGACATATGCGATTTCAACAATCAGTGCTCAGGCAGTCAGATTGCCGCCGTCTCGGAGCTTTGCTACGAAGTCGGAGTGACTCTCAAGACAAATTATGGCTGCTATTCGTCTGGAGCTTACCCGGATGATGTGCGAACGGAATTGCCGCCGCATTTCTGCTATCGCAATGTGATTGACCGTGAGAATCGTAGGTATATGAGTCGGATTGACTGGTGGGAGCTGATTGCGCAAGAGATTTCAGCAGAGAGGCCGATGCATTATAATGCATACTTCATCAGAGCAGACACGGACACATTTGCTCACTCTTTTGTCTGCGACGGGGCAGAGAGCTCCGCTGGCGGATTGAAATACCACATGAATTATGGATGGGGAGGGGCCTGTTCGGATTGGTATGCCGTCGACTCGATCTATTGCTCTCCTGATACATTGCTGTACCTGAGTGATTTTCTTCTGCGGAATATCATTCCAATTGAAGGGTGTTGTTTATCGGGAGAACTGTCAGGGACCATCGGGCCAGACACCTGCTATGTCTTGGGCAACATCTCTATAAGTTCCGGCAATGTCGTGCAAATCGTGCCCGGGACAGTTCTTATCTTCGACGGATCTTATTCATTCGATATCTACGGGACTCTTTTGGCTCTCGGGACGGAAGACGACTCCGTTATTTTCACAACGGACATTTCGACGAATCATATGGGATGGCGTGGGCTGCGCTTCTATGAAGGCAGTTCCTTCAGTTCTCTTGACTACTGTCGAATTGAACATGGCCGCGCACGTGGATCTCCGCCGAATGATAATGGCGGGGGAGTCTACTGCTATGGAGCATCGCCCAAGTTCTTCCATTGCACACTGACCGCCAACAAAGCGAACGGATACGGCGGCGGGGTCTATTGTGACAGTGCTTCTCCCACTTTCACAAATTGCACAATGGAGAATGATACCGCATGTTACCACGGCGGTGGAATATGTTGCCTCAATTCCTCTTCGCCAGAGCTATTCAATTGCATCATCAAAGAGAATGTCGTGGTGAATACGGGGTACGGTGGTGGTGGGATTGCCTGCTTGGAGGGTTCCTCGCCAACGCTCACAAACTGCATTCTGGAGACCAACACGGCCAACTACGGAGGAGCCGTGCACTGCGAAGAAGCAGACCCAATCTTTGAATTCTGCACCATCAGAGATAATGTCGCAACAGAAGGGGATGTTGGTGGCGGAGTCTACTACGAGAGTGGCATGCCGACCTTTGACGGGCCTTATCCCTTCAATATTTACGGTACGCTCTTGGCCGAGGGAATGGAAGGCGATTCCATCGTCTTTACAAGCAGTGAGGCGGATGACTGGAGAGGCCTTGTCTTTTCTGATTCGAGCAGTTCTGGATGCACGTTGACCTATAGCATTATTGAAAATGTGCGCTTGTCGCCAGCAGTCGAATGCAATCAGTCTTCCCCTTCTTTTTTCCATTGCACAATAAGGCATAACCGTCATGCTGATACTTCCTCCTACGGCGGTGGTGTTTATTGCAAGAATTGCGCACCGAATTTCACTAATTGCACCATCCATTACAATGAGGCCTGGGCTATGGTGCAATGGCCCCACACTTGCTACCCTTCGAAAGGTGGGGGAGTCTATTGCACAACCGCTTCACCGACTTTCACCAATTGCACGATAAGCGATAACAACGCATCTGGTGGAGATGGGGGTGGGGTGTATTGCGAGACTTCTTCCAGACCCATTTTTGTCAATTGCATTTTGGGTGGCAACACGGCGTCCCGCTGCTATTCTCAAAATGGGAATGGCGGTGCGGTCTTTTGCGGCGGGGGCTGTTCTCCGGAGTTCAGCTACTGCACCTTGTACCGCGATTCAGCAGACGCGTTCGCCAATGGCGGGGGGATATATTGCGCGTCTGGATGCTACCTGATCTGTAATAGCACTATCATCGCCTTCTGCCGAGGCGAGGGGATCTATTTTGAAGACGAGGACGATTCAATCGCATATTGCGACTTCTTCGACAATAGTATCGGTCCCTTTGGCGGTACGGTGCCAGAGTCTCTCGGCGTAATTTGCCGCACGAATGCCA
>JAZDIW010000170.1:0-2124 GCA_043804575.1 bacterium | reverse complement strand
GTCAGTTCGTGGCCGATCATGTGCGTGGTCCAGTCCTGTGGCACGCCGCACGAGATGAGGTTATTGAGTGCCAACGTCGCGCACCACATGAACGAAGCGCGCGCATCGTAGTCGTGCGGCGCCGCGAGCGTGCGCGGACCGACTTCCACGAGCGTCTGGAGAAATCGAAGCTGCAAAGCGATAGGATGCGCCTCCATCACCTTTGCTGCATCCGCCAGTTTCGAGGCAGCCTGGAATTCACCGTCAGCCGCAATGATTTTAGCGCGTCGCTCGCGTTCCGCCTCTGCCTGGCGACCTATGATTCGCTTCATCTCTTGGGGCAAGTCCAGATGCTTGACTTCCACCATCGATACCTTGATCCCCCATGGATCCGTGTGACGGTCAATAATCTTCTGTAGCTCTTGATTGATCTTCTCCCGCTCGGAAAGTAGGTCGTCGAGCTGTTGTTGACCCAAAACGCTGCGCAATGTTGTCTGAGAAAGTTGAGATGTGGCAAAAAGGAAATTCTCCACCGCGACAATCGCCTTATTAGGATCCATAACCCGGAAGTACACGACGGCATTGACCTGAACGGACACATTGTCTCGGGTAATGACATCCTGAGGTGGCACATCCAAAACAATGGTGCGCAGGCTGACTCTCTGCATGCGATCCACGATGGGGATCAGAAGAACGAGTCCCGGACCTTTGGCTCCGATCAGACGCCCCAATCGGAAAATGACACCGCGTTCATACTCATTCAGGACACGAATCGCCGAAACCAGTAGCAGGAATAAGACGACAATAACAAAAACGATAGCAGGCATAGGGACCTCCCTTTTCTTATGTTTTCGCCCTCTTTGGGGGTAATTTCATAGCGGTTCTACGGTCAATTGCAGGCGGTTCACAGCGACCACCCGCACCTCTTGGTCTTTCTCCACACGAGATGTGGCCACGGCTTTCCACAATTCTCCGTCAAGAAGAACAGTGCCTGTGGGAGACAACGGGGAAACCGCTGTCCCGACTTCTCCAACGAGACCTTCCATTCCTGTGGTCACCTTCCGCCTTTGGGCACGAATACCCATGCCGACGGCGAAGAGAAAGAACAGCGCCGTGAAAACTGTGGCCGGTATAATCACACTGAGACTCACTTTGGCTCCCGGGATAGATACATCGAACAGCATCAGCGAACCGAGCAAGAACGAGATGACACCTCCGATGGACAACAGTCCATAGCTCATCACCTTGATTTCGAGCAGGAAAAGCACGAGTGCCAAAACGATGAGCAAGACTCCCGCCAGATTCACCGGCAAGAGCTGCAAGCTGTAAAAGGCGATAATCAGGCAAATTCCCCCCACAATCCCCGGCAGGATGGCTCCGGGATTGTAGAGCTCGAAGAAGATGCCGTAGATGCCCAGAAGCAGCAGGATATAGGCGATATTTGGATCCGACAGAAGCGCCAGGAGCTTCAGTCGCCAATTCATCATCACCTTGTCAACTTTTGCACTTTTCGTTGCCAGCACAACTTGGCGGCCTTCGAGCTCAACCGTGTCTCCGTCAATCAATGCCAAAAGGCTATCGGTATTCGGAGCAATATAATTAATGACCCCAAGCTCCAGAGCCTCCTTCTCCGTGATGGACGCGCTCTCTCGAACTGCCTTTTCGGCCCAGTCGGCGTTGCGACCACGCTTGTCCGCAAGCGTGCGCGCAAAGGCCACCGCGTCATTCGTGATCTTCTGTTCCATCACTCGGGAAGAATCGCCTGCGCCTTGTCCACCCAAATCAACCGGATGAGCCGCGCCGATGTTCGTGCCGGGCGCCATGGCGGCAATGTGTGCGGCCAAGGTAATGAAGACTCCTGCCGAGCCCGCCCTTGATCCTGCCGGCGAAACATAGACGACAACGGGAATCGGCGCGGCGAGAATATCTTTGCAGATGAGGCGCGTGGATTTCAATAGTCCGCCGGGCGTGTCGAGCTCGATGACAAGACATTCCGCATTCGATTGCTGCGCGCGTTCAATCCCATCGCGGATATACTGGGTCGCCACCGGTCCGATGGCACCGTCAATCACGATCCACTGGACGACAGTCGCCTGGGCCCAACTTAGCGGGAGAAGCAGTAGAAGAAACGCCCCGCCGATTAGG
>JAZDIW010000169.1:0-8391 GCA_043804575.1 bacterium | reverse complement strand
GTGGTCTCTGCTGCCCTTTGACGGAACATGGTCCCTTTTAACCTCGACGAGCGACACCACAGCGGCGGACATCATCGGCGCGGGCGAGAAGCGGTTCTATTATGTTACGGGTGCGAACTGAAAAGGTCGTCGGTCTGTCTGCTCGACGATGGAAGTAACCAATGGGGAGCAATCATGAAGAAGGGAATTTTCTTTACCGCAGGGATCGGCAGTATTCTATTGCTGCTGTTCTCTCAAGCGGCAGCCCAACCCCCCGACAGCCTTTGGAGCCGCACCTTCGGGGGCAGCGGCAATGATGGGTGCTATTCGGTTCAGCAGACCGCCGACGGCGGCTATATCCTTGGGGGACAAACCTATTCCTTCGTGGCGGGTATATTTGATTTCTGGCTGGTGAAGACAGGGCCGGAAAGACCTTATCGTGTGTCCATTTACTGGGAGCCCGACCCGCAAATCCCGACTATTCGTTGGGTGGCACCACAGACCTGTGACTACAACATCTACACCACAACCGATATGAGCTCGGGCGAGCCGCCAACCGGGTGGACACTGGAAGAGACTTTGTACAGTGTTCCCGCCGGTCCTGCCTTGTGGTTAGATGTTGCGGCTGTTGTGACTTACAAGCGCTACGCCGTGACCATGAGCTGCCCGTGACCGCGCCGGTTGGCCAGAATAGACTGTGTTCGCTACCAAGCGAAAGGCGCCATATCGGCGCCTTTCCTTTTGCTAAAGAACAAACGATTCGCTACGCGGAGCTTTGACTTCGTCGGCCAAACTCGAAAGTGATGAGCGTTATTGCGGCAAGCATCACAAGGGAGACCACCGGAAGGGCTGAATCCGTCTCGAGTGCCTGCATTCCGAATTCCCCCGCCGCCCATTTGAAAACGCCTTGCCACATGCCCCAGAGTCTCGTGGCAATCGCCCCACCATAGAGAAGAACGACAAGCGCCAGCGTCCCCACAGGAGCATAGGCTGACAAACGCTCCAGAACTCTATCGAAAAGCATCTCACCCTGCGGCACAGGCAACCCCGCCCGCGCAAGCACACGCGCGGTGAAGTCCGGCCGGGTTGAAGTCCATTTCTGTGTGCGAAGGAGCCGATCAAGCAGCTTCTCTTCCTCGAAGGCACGCTGCAGTTCGCTGTCTGTCTCCATCATTCGCGTGATGGCCTCATGCTCCGTGGTGGAAAGATTTCCCGCCAAGAAATCGGACAGAAGGATTATCGCTTCGTCGCGCGTCATGTTTCAGTCTCCGTCGTTTCGCCCGAAAGCAATTTCTCCCGCAGCCACGCCTTCCCTCGGAACAGATAGCTTTTCACCGTCCCCATCGGAATATCCATGATTTCGCCAATTTCGAAGTAGGAAAGATTCTTAAGATAAAAGAGAGTAATGGCAATCCTATATTTTTCAGGCATTTGGGGCAGCAATCTCGCTAATCGGTCTTTGAGCACAGCCTCTTCGGCATAAGGATTGTTCGATTCGTTCCGTAGATTGGGATGCACACCCATTGCCGGGTCTTCTGCAGGCAAGAACTGAGCCCGCGCCCGTGCCGTCTTTCCCTCGGCAATACAGAGATTGATGGCAATCCGATAGATCCATGTCGAAAGCTTTGCCTCGCCTCGAAATCCAGGCAATCCTTTCCAGACCCTGAGAAAGACCTCTTGGGCCAAGTCTTCGACATCCGCTTGACTGCCCCGCATCCTCGCAATCATGGTAGTTACCATATCCTTATAATAACCAACAAGTTGCGCGAATGCCTGGCTGTCGCCTCGCCGGAGCCGCCGCAGCAGTTCACCTTCATCCAGGGCCATCCCTTGTCCCTACGGTCCTCCCGTCGCTCACCTATTTGACGATAGTATCATCAGGATGTTGCGCCTCGTCGTGAATGCAACACTCCATGCCATTCGGAAGTCTTATAACCAGAGCGGCACAAAGACTCGTGCCGCAACAATGAACAAAGTGGAGAGACTGAAATGGTTCCAAGTCCTGGTGATATTCTCACCCTGTCCGTGATTCCGCTTGTCGCTCTCATTGGCACTTTCACTCTGGTCGTGGTCATCGTCTTGGTTGTGGAATTTGGCAGACGGACGCGCAATCGAATGATTCATGAGGAGCGGATGGCGGCCATAGAGAAAGGATTGCCGGTCCCCCCACCATTTATTGAGGGATTTCGCCGGCCCAATTATGTGATGCGAGGTCTGGTGCTGATCGCCCTGGGTTTGGCATTCGGCGTCTGGACGCTGACGGATCCCGATTTTCCGCTGGGCATTGGCGCCATTTTGTTCTTCATCGGCCTGGCAATTCTGATTGCACATTTCCTGACAGAGAGCCGTAGGAAAGAATCGTATCCTTCCGAAATTGAGCATCGTTCCGGTCCGGGTAATCCGTCGTGAAATGGAGGCCGCGGCTCTCCCGACGGCTGAGGGCACAGTGAACGATGAGCCGTGCCACCAGCGCCAGATTTCGCAGCTCAATCAGCGGTTCGGTCACCTTCGTGCGCCAGTAGAATTCCATGATTTCGTGCTCCAGTAGTCGGACGCGGTGCTCTACCCGGTGAAGCCGGAAATCAGACCGAACAATCCCCACATAATCCCACATCAGGCGCTGAAGCTCCTGCCGATCATGCGAGATGAGAACCCATTCCTCTTGGTTGATTGTCCCCTCGTCTGACCAAGCGTCGGCCTTTCCGTGGGCGGGGCGCTTGGAAAGCCACTCTTGACAGGTGGAAGTGGCTTGGTCTGCAAAGACCACGGCTTCCAAGAGAGAATTCGAAGCGAGACGATTGGCTCCATGCACTCCGGTCATCGCCACTTCTCCCACCGCAAAGAGCCCCCCAATATTCGTTCGAGCCACGAGATCCGTCACCACACCTCCGCACATGTAGTGTGCCGCGGGAACTACGGGGATGGGCTGGTTTGTCATGTCCAATCCGCGCGCCAAGCAAGTCTCATAGATATGCGGAAATCGCTCCCGCAGGGCTGACGCGGGCAAATGGGTGCAATCCAATACGACAAACTCATCGCCTCGTTTCTTCATCTCGGCGTCAATCGCCCGGGCAACTATGTCTCGCGGTGCCAAGTCCTTCTGGGGATGATAGTGTTCCATAAACGGTTCGCCATCGGTCGTTCGCAGGATGGCACCGAATCCGCGTACCGCCTCGGAGATGAGAAAGCGTCGTTCGTCCGCCATGCCGTGCGATTCATAGAGCGCCGTGGGGTGGAATTGCATGAATTCCAAATTGCCCACTTGTGCGCCCGCTCGCCACGCCATGGCAATGCCGTCTCCTGTGGCGATCGCGGGATTCGTCGTGTGATAATAGACAACGCCGGTGCCCCCGCTTGCCAAGACGACAGCGCGCGCAAGAATCGTCTTCACCTCATCCTTCTTCGTGTCCAGCACATAGGCGCCGAAGCAGCGAATGCCGTCGCCGACCGGCTCTCCGGCTCGCACTTTGGGTTTGACGAGAAGATCAATCGCCAAGTGATGTTCCAATTCTCGAATTCGACCCACATCCCGCACGCGGAGAGTCAGCACTCGCTCTACCTCACGGCCCGTGTGATCCGCAAAGTGCACGATGCGCGAGCGCGAATGTCCTCCCTCGCGACCTAAAGAAAGCTGATTGCGCTCTCGCGTGAAATCGATTCCCCATTCCATGAGCCGGCGAATGCACTCGGGGCCGCGCTCCACGACCAGCCGAACCGCATCTTCATGACACAGGCCCGCACCCGCCGTCAGGGTATCCTCGACATGCAAACGGAGAGTATCATCGGGAGCGACAACCGATGCAATCCCGCCTTGGGCGTAGTTCGTGGCCGACTCCATGGATTCCTTCTTCGTGATAAGAATCACATCGGCAAAGCGCGCCGCCTTCAGCGCGAAAGTCAGCCCGCCCACGCCCGAGCCAATCACCAGTACATCGCAAGAGAGAGAGCTCATGGAAAGATCCAAGAGAATGAGTGTCGCTCCAATATATCGCAACTTACGGCGAAAGTCAAGACAAACCTGGCGCAGCGCCTTGATTTTGTGAACGATACGGCCTAAATTACCTCAGACAAGAGGAGACAGGGGCAAGTTCAAGTATGTCCGAAAGCGTCCATCCGGCTTTACTTCAATTCTGGCAAACCCATGCCCAGCCGGGGCGGGTGGGCCTTATTGGAATTCGCTTCTTCCTGGCGCGCCTTGTCGAAAAAGGACAGGCCCGATTGACGGCGGACAGGAGTGCGTCAAAGTGGGCTCATGCTTTCATCTTTCAGCAGTCTCGCGACGGTATTCCGTGGATTTACGAAAGCGATATGGGCTTCATGCAATACGGCCTTTTTCGCTGGGCACCGGGAGCGCAAGAGAATTCCATTCTCAAGTGGTCCGGCCCGAGGATTCTTCGCGCCTGTGTGCTCGATGCGGGACTGAATGAGCGCCAGGTGGAGAAGGCACTGGAACATGCGCGTGAGCTGATTCGCCATGGAACAAAATATCGCTTGCGGGAGCTCTTGGGAACTTGGATCGCCATGAGGCGCGGTCATTTGGAGAGGGAGAGCTTCCTACATGCAGGCACAGCTCTCCATTGCGGGGCTTTCGTCCGGGCTTGCCTTTTGGCCGCGGATGTGGATCCCTTTGGCCCGAACATCGCCGTCAGCAATACCGCCCCCGAGTTGCTTTGCCAGAAGTTGCGCCCAATCGCTTATTGGCCGTAGAGGAGTCATAGGCGGGCGATGGCGGGAGGGCGTGGGAGCGGGCGGGCGGAAAGCGGAGTGAACGGGGTAGGACAAGAGGGCTTGACAAAGTGTGGGAAAATTGCGATATTTAAAATTTGAGGGAACTTAGCCCCCGCCAAAACTTGGCTCCTGCAAAAGCGACGAATGGTCAAGACAGCATCGCCAGGGATTTGAGTTCGAGCTTGAGCGAAGGGCAGAATTTCAGGCGGGGCCCATAGCTCAGCGGTAGAGCAGCGGACTCATAATCCGTCGGTCCCAGGTTCGAATCCTGGTGGGCCCACGAAAATAAGAAGGCCGCCGCGCGCGGCACCCACATAGATGGTTTTCTCGTTCCTTCTCTTCCAGAAAGAAACATATCAGAAGCCGTTAGCCTTGGAGCTGCAGCCGCCGGAGGGCTCTATGCACGAAATCCTCTCGCCCTGCCCCCTCTTGGGCATTCTCTTCTTGCGCAAAATCGCCGGAGCACCTTTCCGCTCCGGCGTTTCACTTCAATGAGGTGCGGATGGAGGTAAATATTCGCGAAGAGCTGATGCTCTTGGTGGACCTACAGGACATTGATGATCAATTGCGAGATCTGGAGCTTGACCGCGGCGATTTGCCTATGGAGGTGGAACGCCTCCAAGGTGAGACGACTCAGCTGGGCAGGCTCCTGGAGGAACAGCGAACGGAACTAAACGAAATCAAACATGAAATTGCGCATGTGCGGGGGGCCACGGACGAAGCTCGCACAAAATTGAAGAAATACGAGCAGCAGCTCTATTCGGTCAAGACCACGCGTGAATATGACGCTATCACGGTTCAAATCGAAACGGCCAAAAATTCGGCTACCGATGGGGAAGAAAAAGTCCTGCGGCTGCTCTCGCGCGAAAATTCCTTGACAAGCGACATCGCCGCCAAAGAGGCGGAGGTTATCGAGATAGCAGAAGCCTACGAAGCGAAGAGCGCCGAGCTGCGTGCCAAACTGGAGGAAACCGAAGCCGAAGAGCTTGAGCTTCGCCATCGCCGCGAGACGATTGTAATGCGGCTGAAGAAGCCCATCTACGCGCACTATGAGCGCATTCGCCTGGCGAAAGATGGACGCGGCATCGCCCGGCTCGTCGGCTCGGCTTGCGGAGGTTGCTTCGCGGTCGTGCCTCCGCAACGCCATCTTGACATCCGCGATGCGACCGATATTGTCCTATGCGAAACCTGCGGCCGTATCTTGACCGAGTGAGAACGCTTGTTCGCCGTGGTGGGTGTGTCACCCGCCCGGAATACAACTTGAGCTGAATGAATCTCATCGCCCATATTGACGGTGGCTCGCGCGGCAATCCCGGCCCATCGGCGGCCGCCTTCGTCATCACCGACAAAGCGGGCAACATAATGGCTGAGCAGAGCCGCTTTCTGGGCGAAGGGACAAACAACGAGGCGGAATATCACGCACTGATCGAGCTGCTCACTTGGCTGGGCGAACATAAAGACTTGCGCAAAACGGCGCGCGATGCCGTCTATGTCCGCTGCGACAGCCAACTCATCGTTTGCCAAGTCACGGGCCAATGGAAAGTCAAAGAACCTCGCCTGAAGGAACTGCTTGCCCAAGTCCACGAGTTAAAAAAGCGGCAGCCCTTTCGCCTCTACATCCGCCATGTGACGCGCGAAAGGAACAAGGAGGCGGATAAGTTGGTGAATAAGGCGATAGATAAGCAGTTGTAGGGCGCAAGGCGTTGCGCCCGCTGGGAGCAAATCATAGGTAGTGCCGCACGGCAGTGCGCTTGTTGGAATTCCGGGCAGGTTTGGAGACACACCAGAGCCAGATGAAATCTGACAGGGCTTGAATGAACTTGGACACCTCAGACAATGATCCCAGAGAACTCGTAGAGCGTATGTTTCAGGCATACGAGCATCGTGCATTAGGAGATATCGACCATGCGCTTGAAGGGAATAGCAGGCTGGGTGCACTGATTCTTGCAGCGTGCTTCATCGACTACATGGCGCACATCGCGGGAATTATTAGTGGTTCAATTGGCCGAGACAAATCCAAGCCGAACTACATTGATTTCGTTCGGAAACATATGTCGCGGTACGATGCCGAGAAACTGTATGAGGATTTTCGATGTGACCTCGTCCATGCATACTCCGGCCAAGGTCGGTATATGTATATTGCAGACAGACCCGAAGTGCATCTCCGAGAGGCAGATTTCCCCTCGAAAACACTGATTAATGTCGAAGATTTTGTTGCTGATGTGAAAGCTGCGTTCCAGAGATTTCGGGAAGAAGTGCTCTCCGACGAGGACAAAATTCAGGGCGTATTTGACGGAATCAAAGAGAAGAAGATAGGCTTCATAGAGGAGAAAGACATTCGCTATCCGGTCGTGCAAAACAAAAACGGCGTAATTAAGACTTTCACTTATACGGCTTCAGTCGGAAATTGATATCGGAGTCCGCCAGACGGTCGCGGCGCGCTTCGGCGCGTCGAGGAAAGTCCGAACTCCACAGGGCAGGGCGCCAGCTAACGGCTGGGCGCGGCAACGCGACGGAAAGTGCCACAGAAAACACACCGCCCACTCGAGCGCAAGCTCGAAGGCAAGGGTGAAATGGTGCGGTAAGAGCGCACCGCGTCGCTGGTAACAGCGGCGGCAGGGAAAACCCCGCCCGGAGCAAGGCCAAGTAAGCCGCCAGTCCCGCTGGCCCGGCGGGCAAAAGTGGCGGCGGGTAGGCCGCACGAGGTGCGTGGTGACACGCATCCCAGATAGATGACCGTTCACGACAGAATTCGGCTTATCGGCGGACTCTCTGACTATCGCCGCGCGGGTGCCCCACCTCGCGCGAGAACCTGGATTGCGGGCGGGTCTGGAGATCCGCCTCGGCGAAGTGAGGAACTCGCAACAATAGAAAAATTGAATGGCCAAGAATACCTCGACAACAAGCAAGACTGACACTGCTCAAGTACCGCGCAAGGAAGTCGTGCGTGCCAGCATCAAATCGGTTTTCGAGCCGAAATCCATTGCGGTGATTGGCGCGGGGCGTTCGCGCATGACCATTGGCCGCGAGATTCTGCACAACCTCATCGAATACGAATTCAACGGCACGGTCTTTCCGGTCAATCCCAACGCCCGCGTGATTCATTCGATGAAATGCTACCGTAGCGTGCTCGAGATTCCCGATGAGGTGGAACTTGCGGTCATTTGCGTACCGAAGCAGCTCGTGCCTCAAGCGATTGACGATTGCGGTCGCAAGGAAGTGAAAGCCATCATCCTCATCACGGCGGGCTTTTCCGAAACCGGCCCGAAAGGTAAAGAACTCGAAGACCGTGTCTTCAAGCTGGTTCGGCAATATGGCATGCGCATGATTGGCCCGAATTGCATGGGCGTCATCAACACCGCACCCTCCGTGCGCATGGACGCGACTTTCGCAGGGACACTTCCGCTGGAAGGTTCCATCGGTTTTCTGTCCCAATCGGGCGCACTTGGCGTGGCGATTCTTGAGCGCTCGCGCGATATGAACTTGGGACTTTCTTCCTTCGTCTCCCTTGGCAACAAGACTGATGTCTCCGTGGATGATGTGCTTGAGTATTGGCGCGACGATGACCGCACGCAGCTCATCTTACTCTACCTCGAGAGCTTCGGCGACCCCTACAAATTCTCTCGCTTGGCACGCGAAATTGTAAAAAGAAAGCCGATCATCGCCGTGAAGTCGGGTCGCTCC
>JAZDIW010000168.1:0-7868 GCA_043804575.1 bacterium | reverse complement strand
AACAGAATCGGCGCCAAAGTCCGCGAAACGAAGCCCTCTACGGGCAGTTGCCCCAGACAGATGTAACCAATGACAATGATTGCAATTCCGATGCCCAATCCAATGTAATTGACACGCGTGAACGGCAGCCGGAAGATTGGGGCGGCCTTCTCTTTCTTCTTGGCGCCCTTGGGAGCGGGGCGCGCCTGCGTCTTGGGTGATGCCATGACCGAATCGCTTCTTTCTTTAAACATGATAATTTAGCGATATTCTCCCACTTTGTCAAGTTGCCCATTCACGACTTGTAGAAGCTGGGCTTCCGTTCGCTTTTGCACGCCGTCTATGATTTCATCCGCAATTCGATAGAAAACAGCCGCTTTCTCTCGGAGCGTCGCCGCATCGGGGCTTTCCGCGCAGGTTTCCAACTCCTCACCCCACCGAGCCAGTTCGGGCAGTCCAAATTGCAGGCCAAGTCCTTTCATCGTGTGGCCGAACCGATGCAGTGCGTCCAGGTCCTCGCCGCTCAGCAGCCTTGCCAATTGCGGCTTGTATTCCTCCTCAAGGGCCCGGGCGATCAGAGGGAGCCACTCCTCTTTCGAGATTTGGCCGTTGGGAACCCTTGCGGATTCGCCCGCGAGCAAGAAGTCGCCGATTAGTCTGAGAAGTTGAGGGCGGGCGACGGGTTTCGACAAATAGCCGTCGCAACCCGCCTCGAGACAGCGCGCGCGATCCCCTTTCATGGTGCAAGCGGTCAAGGCGATGACGGGAATGGAGGCTATTTGGGAGTCGGCCTTCGCCTGCCTCGTCGTCTCAAAACCATCCATAACAGGCATCCACATATCCATCAGAACCAAATGAGGAAGATGCTCGCGCATGAGGGATAGAGCTTCGGCACCCGTGGCCGCGATGTAGATTCGAACGCCTGTGGATTCGAGAGTGTGCACAAGGAGCTTCCGGTTGATGGGATCATCGTCCACAACGAGAATCGTCTTTCCTTTCAGCTCGGGCACCTGAATCTGCTCTGCAGAGGCCTCGCGCTGAAATATGGGAGCCTCTTTTGCCGATCTCAGAATCCAACTCAGAGTGAATGTGGAGCCTTTGCCGGGCCGGCTTTCGGCATGAATCTCACCTCCCAACTTGTGCACGATGCGTTGTGTGATTGACAATCCCAATCCGGTGCCGCCATATTTGCGAGCGATTCCTGCGTCACCTTGCTCAAAGGGCTTGAAAATCACCGACAGCTTCTCGGCGGGAATTCCGATTCCCGTATCGGTCACGGAGATGGTGATTCGCCGCTGCTCCTCCTCCAGTCCCCTCTCCCGCTTCAGATCCACTTGAACATGGATGCCTCCACTGTCCGTGAATTTCAGAGCGTTGCTTAAGAGATTGCCCAGCATTTGCCGCACACGGATCGGATCCATCGTCACAACCGCATGCTTTTCCCCCCTCGGTTCGAAAGTAAGGGCGAGATGCCTGACCGCCGCGGCCGGCGCAAAAAAGCGACGGATGTCCTCCAAAAAATTATCCAGAGAGATGAGTTCTTCCAGGAGTTCAAATCGGCCGGCTTCAATCTTCGAGAGGTCAAGCAGACTATCCATGAGGCCCAACAGATTGTTGGCGCCGAAGAGGATCATGTTCAGTGCGTCGCGCTGTTCTGCGTCCAGCGCGCTCTCCTCAAGGAGATTGGCGTAGCCGAGAATCGCACTTATGGGAGTACGGATGTCATGAGAAATGCTTGCCAGAAACTCGCTTTTTGCGCGATTGGCGGCTTCGGCGGCCTCCTTCGCCTCCCGAATTTCTGCCTCGGCTCGCTTGCGCGCGGTGATGTCCCGAATGGCGGTCACCCGAACCTTTTGGCCATGATAGTGACATTCCTTCCCTACGATTTCCGCAGGGAATGCCATGCCATCCTTGCGAATAGCAACGATTTCGTACGGCCTTTCATTGCCGATCTGAAAATTCTTCTGAATCAATTGCCAGGATTCTGCGTCCACAAACTTGGATCCTGTTTCGCCGACGGCTTCAGAAAGCTCATACCCGAACATGTCCAACAACGCGTGGTTTGCATCCATGATTCGCCCGTTCTCATGAATGAAGACTCCTTCAAAAGACGCCTCGGAAAGACTGCGGAAGCGCTCTTCGCTTTCACGCAACGCCTTCTCGGCTTTCTTGCGCTCCAGAATGTCGCGCAGGGCGGCGACTCGAACCAAACGGCCTCGATAGCGACAGACCTTCCCAACGACTTCCACGGGAAAGGCGGAGCCATCTCGCCGAACGGCATTCGCCTCGCAAGGTCTCTCATAGATGTTCAGGGTGTTATTCTTGATAAGCTCCCAGGACCGCGGCTCGAAGAGCTCCCAGAGGGGTCGGCCAATGACCTCGTTGGGGCGGTAGCCGAGAAGCTCGGATAGGGCATAGTTGGCGTCCAAGATTCGCTCATCCTCATGGATGAGGATACCGTCATAGATTGCGGCCGAAAATATACGAAAACGCTCCTCACATTCGAGCAATTCCTCCGAGACCTTTTTGTATTCGATCTCGAGCTTGTTCAGACGCTCCATCTGCTCGCGCAGCGCCTGCAACTCTGCGATGAGTTCAGCTTTTGTCGTTTTCTGCTCGTCCATTTCCGCGGCAAGCGGTCATTTCACAACGGTTTCTTCTTCCACAACACCGGACTCCTCGGCTCCTCTCAAAGCGGCGTCTTGACCAATATCTTGAAAGATTTGCCGAAGCTCATCGATGCATTTGGCTGCCATCGCCACATCGCCCTGCTTCGCACTCTCTTCGAGTTGTTGACCCAGCAGGGCCAGGTCGGGACGGTTTATATAAGCGGCGGTGCCTCGCAGGTTATGCCCCAACATGGAGAGCTGCGTCCAATAGCTGGCATTGGACGGATTCGGAAGCTCCTTTAGGTGAGCTTGGAAACTCTCGAGGTAGTCCGATACCGGAACCTGAACGGTGGAGCCGACCAAGAGTTCCGAGACTTTCTTGGCAAGTTCTTCTCGGTGAAACGGTTTTCGAAGCGCGGCGTCAATCCCCAGCTTCCTGAGTTCCTTTTCCATCTCATCGTCCAGGTATTCGGCCAAAACGAGCATGCGGGTGCATCGTCGTTCCGGCGGTCCCGCCCGTCGGGCCAATTCGGGTCCATCCACGCCCGCCAGATCCGCATCAAAGACGAAGATCTTGGGTCCGCGACGCAGCTCGGCCACCGCCAGAACACCGTCGTTGACGACCTGGGTCGTATGCCCCTTCGCTCGAAGGGTTTCTTCCGCCAGATGCGCCGCATGGTCGCTGTTGAGGGCAATGAGCACCTCATAGGGACAGCCTTGCGAAAAGGCGGGATCAACATCTCGCAGAAATCCATCCACATAGGAGGCGAACTCGTCCAAGGCAAGAGGCTTGGAGAAAAACCTTTTCACTCCAAGCTGCTTGAGCTCCGCTTGCTTCCTCTCATCCAGGTTTCCCGATACGACGATGCAGGGAGTCTTGTTTCCTGAGCGGCGAATTGTGTCAAGAAATTCGAGGCCGTTCATCCCCGGCAGAGCCACATCCAGTACGATCAGATCAATCGGATTGGAAGACAGGAGCGCAAGCGCAGAACCCCCATCCCGAGCAGATATCACATGGAATCCCATAGCAATCAGAGCGCTCTCCGTAATACGCAGAGTGAGCAGAAAATCCTCTACCAAGAGGATTTGTGCCTCTCGCGCCGCCGTCTGCTTTCGTCGTGAGATCCCCGTAGAATTCGCAAAAATCTCGTCCAGTTTCTCCTGGAGAAGGGAGATGGTAATGGGCTTCGTCAGAACCGCATTCACCTCGTACGCGGAGAGTCGTTGAAGGATTTTCTTGTCTATGACTCCGGAAGTGACAATGACCGGAATTCTCTCTTTTCGCGCCTTCAATTCCGCCAGAAGCTCCAGTCCGCTGACCTTGGGCAGGTGCAAGTCCAGAATAATCGCCTGAGGCAAGAAGGTCGAGACGAATTTCAGAGCCTCCTCAACCGTCTCGGCAAAGATGGGCTGAAATCCATTGCTTTCCAAAAAGCGCCCGACAACCCGTTGATGAACATGGCTGTCCTCCACAACGAGAACCAGCGGTTGTTCCGTGGAAGAACGAAAAAAGCTTTGGACGACTCTTCGCACACTCTGTAGCAGACTGTCGGGTTGGAAAGGCTTCGTAACCACATCCGCAATGGAATAGCTGCTCAGTTGAGCCTCTACTTCGTGGCGAGGCACCGCAGAAAGAATAATAACGCGTGGAAGTGCACTCTCCTCCCATTCGCTCAGGGTCGCCAAGACTTGCTCACCGTTCCCGTCTGGTAACATCATGTCGAGCAAAATCACCTGCGGATGCTCGTCGCGAACCAGATTCAAAGCCCCCTCACCCGTATAGGCACTCAGGGTTTCAAATCCTCCATCATGGAGGGTCTTGCGAATCAACTCGTGAACGATGCGTTCGTCTTCACAGATTAAGATCTTGGCGGACATGGCAAATCTCTCGGCTCAAAAGGACATTCATCGCAGACGAAATGAGCAACTTCCTTGCCAAGAGCCGACGGCTACAATAGAAACGCAGGACAATATTGCCCTGCGTTCTGTGCATAAATCATCGCACTCCAGAAAAGCGCCTATTTGCGATGTGTTCTACATGCTGTCCGATTCTGCCTGCGACTTTTTGGTCGCATCAGGCTGGGCAAATCAGCGAAGGGAACGAGTCAACGGGACCCCCAGAGATGGTGCGGATTCACGAGCATGTCGTGGCGCGGGATCGAGCCAAATAGACGAGCGGCAGACTGACCACAGCCACGGCCATTTTGATCACATATTGCCCCACAATCAATCCGGTGATAGGAAAGACGCCGACAAAAGCGATACTGATGAAAAGGACGCTGTCAACCAAGGTCGAGACGGCGTTGGAGGTCACGACACGCAGCCAGGGCTTGGCTCCCCATCGGAAAACGACCCAGTGATAGATCTCGCGGTCCGCAAAGGAGCTTGCCAAATAGGCCAAGAGACTCGCCACAACAATGCGCGGCGTGGAACCCAGAACGCTGGCATACGCCTCGGCGTTCGGATAAAACCTCGCGGCGGGAAGGGAAACGGCAAACCAAGTGTAAAAGGCCAAGAGCACATTGGCCGCAAATCCCGCCCAAATGACGGTGCGAAGCCCTTTGTAGCCCAGTTCACGATGGAGCACATCGAGCAGCGTGAAGGTAAACGCATAGAGAAAGATGGCGGCAGGAACGACGATGGGCCCCACTTGAACGGGTTTGGCCGCCGTCACATTGGAGATGATTTCGCAGGCGATGTAGATGCCGATCCACAGAGTGATCACCGAGACGACTCCATCCTCATCCCCGCTTTGCGCCACGCCGGTTTTTCGACTGTTCCTTCGAATATTCCACATGAACTCGTGTCGCGATACCGCCGCGCACGCTGAATTCGCCGACCACTTCCATCCAACGCGGGCGGCAGAGGCGCACGAGGTCATCCAAGATCCTGTTCACAGCCGCCTCATAGTAGATGCCTGCATTTCGGAACGCAAGGAAATAATACTTGAGCGACTTCAGTTCAAGGCAGAGCTTGTCCGGCGTGTAGCAAACGATAATCGTTCCGAAATCCGGCAGTCCCGTTACCGGGCAGACCGAAGTGAATTCAGGATTCTCGATGCGAATCGTGTAGTCGCGGTCCGGATTGGGATTGGGGAATGTGGCGACCTCGGGCCTTACCGGCTGAGCCTTTGTCGCAGGCTTTCTTGTTTTTGACATTCTACTCCACGAATAGATATTCCGGTGGAACCATGAAAAGCGGCTCTGCGGGATGGGCACTCATGCGTTGCATGACCTCCAGCTCATATTGCGCCCCATCCTCGACTTTGCTGCGAGAAAACCAACCGAGAGACCCGCTCGATTTGAAAAAGTCTTCGAAATTGATGAACTTGCGTTTCGGGTACTCCACGATTTCGACATATCGTTTTGGCGACAGCTTGGTTCGCTCGCGCGCCAGTTTCAGAGCGTCATCAAGTCCGCCGATACGGTCAACAAGCTTGAGCTCCAGGCCGCGGCGTCCCAGATAGACTCGCCCCTGCCCCACGGAATCCACATAGGAGACGGTGAGACTGCGTCCCTGGCCGACCTTCTCCAGAAACCAATTGTAGAGTTTCAGCATCCTTGCCTTGACAACAGCGCGCTCCTCGTCTGTCAGGTTGCGTTCGGGAACTTCGATGCCGACGAAAGGCAAACGAATGCCATGCCCCAGATCCGCATGATCACCCGCGCGAACATGGTCATAGGTGAAGCCTATCTTGTCTCCAAAGCCGTTGTTATAAAGCCAGCCTCCGATGACTCCAATCGAAGCGGTGATGGTGTAAGGTGATGCGATAATC
This sequence comes from bacterium, assembly GCA_043804575.1. Classification (GTDB taxonomy): domain Bacteria; phylum Electryoneota; class RPQS01; order RPQS01; family DYHQ01; genus JAZDIW01. Next base: position 1,505 of record JAZDIW010000168.1, on the reverse strand, counting down.
TCATCTCCATTCATACTAATCCAATAACCGCCCGAAGCCGCCACATTACCTTGAGTAACGACAATCGGCTTTTTCTCGGAGACCTTCTTGATTTGTTCATCCACGAGATCCGAGGGCAGTGCATCGCCTCCGGGTGAATCGGCGCGGAAGACGACGGCTTTGACGCGTTTGCTCTTGGCGAGCTTCGAGAGCACGCCCGAGGTGTATCGGCCACGAATTCCGGTTTCCAAATCGCAAGGCCCTATCGCGTAGACCAGGGCAATCTGAGGAGGCTCGCCCCACTCATCGCGCTCCACGCGCTCTTCCTCGATAGATTTCCAGGAAGCAAGATGAACACTCTTCTTCCCTGAAACCGCTTTGGCGAAATCCTTCGCTTTGTCCCAGCGACCTACCGTATCCACCAGCCCATACTGCACAGCCTCATCGGCCGTGTAAACGACGACATGATTAATGAGGCTATCGAACCGGGCCCGAGTCAGTCCCCGCGCCGCCGTGATATCCTTTGCATACTCTTCGTAGGCACTGCTCACAAGTTCCAGGCGTTGTTCTCGGTCGGCGTCTGACATTTTGTCGCGCGAAAGCTGCTCGAAGGCCGACTTATATCTGAAGTATCTCCATTCATCCACGCCAATACCGATTTTATCGAAGAAATGCTTCCAGAAGGTGCGGCCCTGAGTGAAACCGGGCAACATAATCATTCCCACCGGATCCATCCAGACTTTGTCGCCGGCGGAAGCCAGATAATATTCCCACATTCCCGCGCGCTCAAGAAAGACGATCACTTTCTTCCCGCTCGTCTTGAAATCGAGCAGTTTCTCCCGAAGCTCCCAGATGAGCTCCGGTCCGCTGATCCAACCCCATCCGCTGGAAAAATCCGACAAGTTCAGGGCGATTCCACCTACTTGCGGATCTTCTTTGGCCTCTTCGATTTCTTGTATCAAATCAATCAGAGCGTGCCGTTTCGGATCAAGATAGCGCGCCTTCTGATAGGTCAGATTGCCCTTCAAATCCATCTTGATGAAAGTATTGCCGCGGCCAAACACGGATTTCACCGGAACGCCGCTGACAAGCGGGCCAAAACGCACCAGATGGCTGGTTGTGGTTCGCTTGCTGTCCTTGTCATAATGAGGAATCACATGGTAACCCATGTGTTCAAATGTCAAACCCATTCGCAGACTGTAGCTTGTCGTCCGCTCGCCCAATTGATTGAGCTCCTCGGTCTTAAATGCCAAGCGAATTCCCGCAAGGGGTTCCATCTCGATTCCAACACCCCAATCCACATCGCCGGCTTGGTCCTTCTCATGGAAGGAGACATCGCCGAAGAGGGTGGCAAAAGAAGTCCCCAAGGGTCTGAGACCCAAATCCGCCATCGCGCGCCTCTCCGAATGTTTGAGCGCAAAAATCCCTGTGGCTCCCAAAGACGCGTAGCGACACGGCCTCCAAAGCCCGCCCAAAGTCAGCAGATTATCTCGCCGCTCTCGGATTTCATTTCCCTGTGAAAAAGT
>JAZDIW010000167.1:0-7061 GCA_043804575.1 bacterium | reverse complement strand
TCCGTTGGCAATGCTCCTATGGACGAATGCAAGCACAAGTATCGGCATCCGCGATCCCTGGTGGTTGAAGTCCGTCTCTGCAGTCATTTTGATTTTTTTTGCCGCCTTTGCAGTCGGTGGCACTCGCGATTACATGAACTGGAATCGGGTGCGCTGGAGCGCACTGAAAGAACTGACCGAACAAAGGGGCATTCCGCCATGTTCTATTGATGGCGGTTTTGAATTCAACGGCTGGTACTGCTACGACAAGCATTATTCGGAAGTCGCCACCCGGAGCTGGTGGTGGGTAGAACAAGATGACTATGTGATCACATTTGGAAGGATTCCGGGATTCGTAGAGGAGAAGAGGTTTCCGTATATGCGTTGGATTCCCCCCGGTCGAGGTTATATCCTTGTTCTCAGGAAGGCGATTTCCTGAATTTGTGACGCTCGACTGTCCCTGAGCGAAAATCTGTCACCGAATTGACCGGCTGTCCAACCGACACGCTCTGGCAATGCCGAAAGGGGTATCTATGCTCATCGGCGCACATGTTTCGGTTCAGGGAGGGCTTCATCAGGGCCCTCTGCGAGCAGCGCGCTTCGGCTGCGAGTGTTTTCAAATCTTCTCTCGCAATCAGCGGCAATGGACGGCGCCACCTTTGAGTCGAGAACAAGTTCACTCGTTCCAAAAGGCATGGAGAGATGGCGGGCACCTTCCGGTTTTGATTCACGATATCTATCTGGTGAATCTCTCGAGCCCAGACGAAGCGGTTCGGTCGAAATCCTGCCAGGCTCTTCTCGAGGAACTTCACCGCGCCGAAAGCCTGGGCGTTCGCTGGGTCGCGATTCATCCGGGCTCGCATCGCGGCGCCGGAGAAAAGGCGGGCCTTGCCGCCTGCGCAAACTCCCTCTCGTGGATTCTGAACAAGACAACTGGGCTTCATGCAGGCATCCTCATCGAGACGACCGCCGGTCAAGGACATGACCTCGGCCACGGGTTGGAACAGATCGCATTTCTTCTATCCGAGGTGAATGAGGGAGAACGATTGGGTGTTTGCACTGATACTTGCCACATGTTTGCCGCCGGTTACGACCTGAAGAGCAAGAACGGCTACGAGGCCGTTTGGTATGAATTCGATGCTCTGATTGGACTGTTGCGCTTGAAAGCTTTTCATGTCAATGACAGTATTCGCCAGCGAGGCAGCCGCATTGACCGGCATACTTTTGTCGGCGAAGGACAAATCGGGACAACTGCTTTTCGGAGGCTCCTTCGCGACGAACGGTTCGCAGCTCTTCCGGGCATTATGGAAATCCCGAGAAGCGACGAAGAATTCGTGCGAAGTGTCACGCAAATGAAGAAGTTGCGAGGCAAGAATCCACCCGTCGGCAACTAAGTGAGGCTTCCACGCGTTTCATGGGATGAGACGAAGGAAAGGCTACCGGCAAATCGCCGAAACCTGATGTGCCGGTCGGCCGAAAGAAATCTCGTTTTTGGGTGAACAATGTTGTTGGAAATACTATCGAATTATGTTCGCGAGACGGCCTCGCTATACAGCCAAATGGCCTTCTGGCTGCTTTTGGGTTTTGCGCTCGCGGGAGTCCTCTATCTTGTCATTCCGAAATCGGCCGTTATCCGCTATTTGGGGAACGAATCGTTGGGAGCCGCTTGGAAGGCCAGTCTTCTCGGAGTTCCGATTCCGCTTTGCTCCTGCGGAGTGATTCCGACGGCAATGGGTCTGCGAAAGCAAGGGGCCAGTCGCGCGGCGACGGTCTCGTTTCTGATTTCCACACCTCAGACGGGTGTCGACTCGATTGCCGTAACCTACAGCTTTCTCGGGCCAATCTTTGCCCTCTTCCGACCCGTGGCGGCTTTTATCTCGGGCGTGATTGGAGGTGCATTGGTCACTTTGTTCGGCAAAGAACAGCCAAAGGATGAGTTTCCTGTCGAAGCGGCGTCGTCAAGTGAGAGTCTTCTGGCCCATGAGCGCCACATGCGAGGATTGCCGCTTCGGGCAAAACTGCGCAAGATGATTCATTACGCCTTCGTTGACCTCTTGGGAGATATTGCGTTTTGGCTGGTCGTGGGGCTTCTTATTGCCGGGGCGATTGCCTTGCTCATCCCGGATAATTTCTTCGCTGAACGAATCGGGGCCGGATTGCCTTCGATGCTGCTGCTCATGATTGCGGGAATTCCTCTCTATGTCTGCGCGACCGCTTCGGTGCCTATTGCGGCGGTTCTCATACTTAAGGGAGTATCCGCAGGTGCGGCGTTTGTTTTTCTTATGACGGGCCCTGCCACCAATGCGGCCACCATGATGGTCATTGGGCGCGTCTTGGGCAAGCGAATCCTCGCATTTTACCTCACAACGATTGCCATCCTCAGCTTGCTTTTGGGTTTGACATTAAATGTTCTTCTAAAATGGACGGGAACAGAACAAACGATAACAGGGCACATCCACGGAGAGATGCTTCCGATTTGGCTGCAGCTTGGTGCGGCTATTTTGCTTGGGGCTCTTATCCTTCGTCATTTCGTACGGGTCTGGGGACGAAGGTTGGCCGCACCGAAATATGAGGCGGGTGCGAAAATGCTTGCCATCTTTGGGATGCACTGCTCGCATTGCGTGGAGTCCGTGCAAGCAGCTCTTTCGAGCGTCCGGGGCGTGGAGAAAGTGGAGGTGAACCTCGAACGGGGAACCGCGATTGTGGAAGGGACGAATGTGCGAAATGAGGATTTGAAGGAAGCTGTGGAAGGTGTCGGTTACAAAGTCGGCTCATGAAATGGCCGACGACGGAGAATTCAGACGAGCCCTTGATTTTGCTTGCGACGACGCTCGAGAGCACGCAGCCTCGCGAGCGTTTTGTTGCGGAGCTTCATACGCGGATCTCGAAGCATGTCCGTGTTGCCTTCGTGGCGGCGGTAGCAATAGCAGACCTCATGGACGCGCCCGACTTCGTATTTCTCGGACACCTTTAAAACGAGATCATAGTCTTCGCCGTAATTCGCGAAATCCCGTTCGTCAAAGCCGCCCATTTCTTCGATAACACTCCGATGCCAACAGCGCAGAGCGCCAGCTCCGTCCACACGCAGAATGTTATTGCGATTGTACTCCAAATGCTTGATGATGCCGAATTCCGGAAGAGAATGCCCTGCCTCATCCATCAGTTCGTAGTAGCTGATCGCAAGCGCCCAAGTGGGATGCGTCTCGAGCGCCGTTACCATGGACTCGAGCGTATGCGGCAGGTATTCATCGTCGCTGTCGAGCTGCGCGATATATTTTCCCCGCGCGTGGCGAAGAGCGATGTTGAGAGAAAGCGCGATGATGTTACGGTCATTCTCGATAAGCCGTATTCGTGAATCCGCTGCGGCGAACCTGCGGACGACATCCCGCGTGCCATCGGTCGAACCATTGTCCACGATAACATATTCCCAGTCGGCAAAGCTGTTTTTCTGTACCGATGTGATGGCATCACCGATGAAATTTGCGCGATTGTAAACGGGTGTGATGACGGAGACGAGGGGGGATTTACTCTCGACTCTCGGGGGCACCGTGTTATACTCGCCTTCGAGCCATGCGCCACGGCGCTTTAGAGCCTCATAAAAGACCGTTTCGGTTTGACGCTCGTGCTGCGGGTCCATGAAGAGATAGGAGAAGCCGCCGAGCTTTCCCCTGCCCGGGAAATAGAGCTTGGATTTGAGTGCCTCCTCCCCACTGGAGGGTGCTGCGGCAATCGTTGCCAAGGGTGTGGGGATTCGAACTCGCTCTCCGAGTTCTTGCATCTTAAGCAGAAGGTCATAAAATGCAGCCAAAGGATTCTGTTCGTCCAAGCCTGCGGCGGCGCGAAGTCTATCCACTCGAATCGCCCATAGCGGCCCCCAATCTTCGCGCTCGGTGATGTCTCCCATGTCATCATAGACGCAAACGCGCTCTTCGGCTCCGTTTGCATTTCGAATGAAATAATCCGTATAATAGAAAACCCCGTTGGGATGGTCTTTTGCCGATGAGTTCAGTGACTTGGAGAGCTCCTCGGATATCCAGACAATCTCAGGCGACAACACAACGAGAAATTCACCATGCGCGAGGTGTGCGGCGGCATTGATTGAAGCGGCAAAGTTGCCCGGCTCTGTGTGCAGGTCTTTCCCGGCGATTAGAAGCTCAGAGCTCAAAGGAAGCTTTTCCAGCGGAGCACTCTTGCGAAACGCGAGAAAAGTCAGTGGAATTTCGGCGGTCATATCATCCCTCTTGGAGTGGTTTCTCCTCGGAAGCCTTGTGAGGCCTTTGACGCGACATCTTAGGAAAATCCTTTTCGTCCTGCCCTTCGTTTTGGTGCCCGCTCTTCAGGCGCAGCCGCGAGTTGCCGTGGCCTTGTCCGGTGGCGGTGCAAGAGGCTTTGCTCACTTGGGTGTCTTGCGCGCCTTTGAAGAAGAGAAGCTGCCGCTAAATCTTATCGTGGGCACCTCGATGGGAGCGGTTATTGGAGGACTCTATGCATCCGGTTATTCGCTGGATGAAGTGGAGCAAATCGCTCGCTCCGTGGATTGGAGTGACATCTTCCTCGACCGGCCTTCTCGTCGCAATCTTTTCCTTGCTCAAAAGGAAACAAATGCTCGGCACATCCTCGCTGTTCGTTTTCGAGGTTGGGCGCCCGAGGTGCCGAAGTCGCTCACAACCGGGCAGAAACTGAATGATCTGCTCTTCCACCTCTTGATAACGGCTCCGGTCCGGCCCGTCTCCTCTTTTGATGACCTCTACGTTCCCTTCCGCGCCGTTGCCACCGACCTCGTAACAGGGCAACGAATCATCTTCCGACAAGGGGATTTGTGTGAAGCCCTGCGAGCCTCCATTTCCATGCCCCTTGTCTTCGCGCCCTTTCGGATGGATTCCCTGGAGCTTGTGGACGGCGGCGTCGTGGAGAACATCCCCGTCAAGGCCGCCCGAGACGAGGGAGCCGATTTCGTCATTGCGGTGGATGCGACAACGCCGGTCGTCCCGGAAGAACCGGCGCAGCAACCTTGGGAGCTGGCTGACCGCGTCACCTCAATCATGCACATCGAGGAAAACGCCGCGCTCGTGGAATCGGCCGACTTCACCCTTATACCCGCATTGGCAGGCTGTCGTTCCGCGGATTTCGACCAGATTGACTCGATGATTCGCGCGGGCTATGAGGCAGCGAAGCAGGCGATGCCTCTCTTGCTGGCGCGCCTTCGAATGGCAGGGGTTTTCGCCGAAGATACCGCCGGAAAACAGGATAGGACAGCCGGTTTGGACACCCTCATCAGCCTTGAGGAGGCCCTCGACTTTCTCGTTCGGAACTCCCAAGGACGACTCGCGACGAACCCCGCCCATTCTTCAATAACTCAAATTGCGAATGGACCAACGATACGCACCGTGAATTTTGAGGGAAGAACGCTCTGGCCCGACTCAACATTGCGGCGCTTTTTTGCGCCTCTTCTCGGAAAAGCGCCGGATATGAAGGCGGGACTCGAGGCGTGCCGGAATCTGGTCTCCTTCTACCGCCGTCAAGGCTATCGTCTGATGCGCATTACGAGAATCACTTTGGACGGCAGCGGAGCGATGACGGTGACACTGGACGAGGGACGGCTGCGCAGTATTGAGGTGCAAGGCCTGAAACGCAATCGTCCATGGACGGTCTTGAGGGAATTTCCTTTGCGCGCGGGGGATCGCTTCACTCTCCGTCGTGCGGAAAGAGGAATCGCGCAAATTTATGGCACGAATCTTTTCGAGAGTGTTTTCTTGAGTCTTTTGCCGTCCGGCCAAAGCACGCGAGCGATTCTGCGCGTGCGCGAAAGGGAATCGCCTCAACTGCGTCTGGGAGGAGGATTCTCGAGCGAGCGGAAGGGCCGGGGTTTCGCCGAATTTCTGAACGACAATGTCGGAGGCCTTGGCGCGAGGCTCTCCCTTTTCGGCAAATATGGAGAGTTGGATGAAGAATTGCGGACGCGTCTTGTCTTTGACCGCATTTTCAAAACCTATCTGACGACGGAATTGGAGGCAAGCTGGCGGCGTGAGGAATACAACTTCTTCAATCGCCAACACGACAAAGAGGGGTTCTACTTCTTCGAGAGAACGGGCGCCGACTTGTGGCTGGGACAGCAATTCTGGCGCTGGGGGCAACTGGCGGGCGGCTTCGCGTTTGAGAAAATTGAGGCCGGGGGCGTGCCCGATGAGCCCGAAACACAGTTGGCATCGGTGTGCGCCCGCAGTCTCATCGATACCGAAGACAAATACCCTTTCCCCACCCGGGGCATCAAGTTTTCGGGCATTTACAGCGTGCTGATTCCTGAATGGAGCGATGATTGGGCATGCAACCGATTGGACATCCTCGCCGACCTCAACCACCCCTTTCTCAAGCGAACTGTCTTTCACAGTGCCGGCTACTACCAATGGAATGACAGAAGACTGCCGCTGTGGGGCCATTATCGGCTGGGTGGTCGGGAAAGCCTGCTCGGACTTCATGAGGCGGAACTGAACGGAAATGTGAAGCTTTCGGGGCTTTTTGAGATTCGGTATGACTTAATAAGTCGCCTTATTGCGGATGCCTATGTCTCGTTTCTTTATACAGTTGGAGCCGTTTCCGACAGGAGCGATCCCTTTCCCGACGCCGGCGCCTATCTTCACGGCGTGGGAATGAGCCTCTCCCTTTCCACCTTCCTTGGGCCCGTCAGCTTCACCTATGGCCATTTGCTTCCCTCCCATCAAGGGGAAGATCAACCCCGATTCTATATTAACCTTGGTCACAAGTTCTGAAAGGAAACCACAAGCTGCAACCCAGAGACTCAAACAGGCATCCAAATAGATTGGAGGGCTTTCGCGACCTGCCCAGTTCGGCACTCGTCTGAAATAGAAAGCAAGACCATCTCCTGCCTCGAAACAAAAGGAGGAAGCCGATGCACCGATTTATACATATTCTTAGCCTTTTGACCCTTACGCTTGCGGCCTTTGGCCAGACAAGCTGGACACGCTGGGGCTCGGCGCCGGTCATGCCGGCGGGAAGCACGGGTGCTTGGGATGAATATCGTTGCATGCCCGCCAGCGTTGTCGCGACAGACACGGGCTACGCCT
>JAZDIW010000166.1:0-2284 GCA_043804575.1 bacterium | reverse complement strand
ATGCAGGGCGAGCGGCTGATTCTCAGGTGAGTAGATGAAAAATCGCCAGTCGCCTTGTTTCGCTAGGTTCACCATCACGGCGTCAAGCCATTCACTTTTGCCCCCACCAGGGTTGCCCGTAACGACAGTCCACTGATTCATTCCTACCGTGTAGAGCTTGTCGACCGAAGGCCAGCCGGTTTTGTCTCCGCGCGGGAGCCCGCCGGCTTCGTACAGGTGCTCGACGGATGAACGAATTGTCGAATGAGGGATAATCACAAGATCGGCCCTTGCGGTTGCTGTTTGGCATAAACTCGCGGCGCGCGGTCTTGTTGCCGCTTTAGCCAATTCGTGAGAAATCGCGCGTAGTTTGTTTTTTTGTTTTTCGGGTTAGCAAGAATCCAAGCTGCTGCTGCAGCCAACTCAGCATCTAACAGAACGGCCGGATAGGCTTTCTTCCAGACTTCGATTTTCGAATCCTTCAAGTTGATCCAAGCGCCTTCAGTAGAAAGCGAGATTTTTTCGCTTTCCGCTGTAGTAGTTTCTTTATGGTCTGGTCTGGTCTGGTCTGGTAACGCATCATGCGTTACGTCAGCGTTACATGATGTAACGCTATGTGCGTTACGGTGGCGTTGCACCCTCTTTTGGGTGACAGCGCGCTTCTTCGCCTCGACGCCGTTATGCTCTTGAAAATCAGGAAGTTCTACGGTTTTGTCGTCAATCTCACGCAGCCAATCTTGAGGCATCATTTCGCAGAATCCGTCGAGCCCGACGAGTTCGTCTATCTCGGTTGCCCCCAGATCAATACGGTTGTCTTCGCGTATATGAGTGTCTGCATACCACCACAATCTAACCAGCGCTCCGAATACCAAAAGAGGGGCGCGTTTCACTAGCGTTACGCTTGCGTTACTGTTGTAACGGTCATGCGTTACGTCAGCGTTACGCAATTGTGCGATCATGCGCAGAACACGAGGATCGTCCTCAAGAGATTTTTCCAGCTTAATCCATCCGCTCATTTACAGTCCTAGTTGATCCGAAATCTCGCGGCAAGCCGCCGCAACCTCATCCGGTGTCGCCTGCGGGTGCGCGGAGAGCCAGTCGGACTTCATGACCTCGTATGACGCCCAGGCCAAGCGCGTGCGCTCGATCATCTGCCGGCGCAGTTCAGCGATTACGGGGCAGACGATGTTCATGGAACCAGCCTTCTAATCTCGCTAGGGATCGAACCTGTTGGCATATAGCCTCGCCACTCGCCAGCGGTGAGCTTGGGTATCACAACGGGCTTGACGAGGCCGTAGTGCAGCAGGCATCCACCTCTTGCCGGCACTTTGCGCCGAGCAATGGCTAATTGGCCGAGATCGACCGCGTTCATCAGCGCCTTGCGCATACTACTGATGCCGAAGCCGCAGGCTTGCGATAGCGCCTCGGCGGTCTGCGGGCCGTGCCGGCGTATGTAGGCGGCGGCTAGAGGGACTATGGTGGGGACGGGGCGGGGCATTTATGCAGCCCTCGCGTTTGGGTGTGGATTCCAATACCGCGCAATGTGCCTCGCCAGTGGCATCGGTATCTTGGCGATAGCGGCAGAGGCGGCTTTGCGGGCTGGCGATTTGGATGATGTTTCGCGGCTGATCTTGCCTTCGTCCGCGAACCAGGCGCGGCCGCTGCCGTGCTGTTTGATGCCCTCATCGCCGCAATCGCGCGTCGTGAATCTCGCGCCTTTGCCTATGTCGGTTCGCCGCCCTTCCTCGCTTGCTACCTTCACGCCCTCCACGCTCGCCGTCTGAAACAACTTGCCGCTGCCGTCGAAGCGGAAGCCGGGGACTTTGCAATCGTCGCGCAGGTTTGGTTCTGGTCTTTCAAATCCGAGCGCATTCGCAGGACGCCATGCCGCCGCGCCTTGGTTCATCGAATGCCCCGGCGCTTTCGCTATAACTTTCGTCATTGGCATCAGCGCCGGCACGTCGCCCCAAAGGTGAAAACTACCATAGTTTGCGCGCGATCGCCCGACCCACTTCTGCGCCCCGCGCACGTTCTCGACTACCAGCGGGATGAAGTGTCCCGCGGCTTCGATGGCCTCGCGCTGGATGCGAAAGCAGGCATCGAATAGCGCGGTCAGGCGCTTCGGATCGTCGCGGCCTTCGAGCAGATCGCGTTCTTTTGCCTTCGCCTTCGACCACGGCATCGCCATGTAGCTGAACTCTTGGCAGGGCGGAGAGGCGACGATCAGTGCGGCATCGCGGAACTGCGAGCCGTGCAGGGTCAGGGCGTCTTGCAGGACGAGTTGCGCGGGATAGCCACCGGTCCC
>JAZDIW010000165.1:0-3072 GCA_043804575.1 bacterium | reverse complement strand
GTCGCGTGGGAGTGATCTTAGCTGTTGCGGGCAGTGCGGTGGGTTTGGGAAACTTCCTGCGCTTTCCCGTGAAAGCGGCCTCGAACGGGGGCGGCGCATTCATGATTCCCTATTTTTTGGCCTTTCTTCTGGTCGGAATCCCCTTGGCTTGGATTGAATGGACTTTGGGGCGCTATGGGGGCCGGCATGCGCACGGAAGCGCTCCCGGGATCTACCACCGCGTTACGGGAGGACGCCCCTGGGCGAAATATGTCGGAGCGATTTCGATTTTTGTTCCTCTGATTATCTCGTTCTACTATGTCTATGTCGAGTCCTGGACGCTGGCGTTCAGTCTTTTCTCGCTGACCGGCCAAATCCCGGAGGCCGCGGCTTCCGGGAATATGACGGCCTTCCTCCACGGATTTCTTGGAATCGAGAAGAATCAATTCTTTTCCGGGCCGTGGACCGCTATGGCGATTTTCGTTTTTGTCTTCGTGCTGAATTACACCATCATCTACCGTGGCGTCGCGATGGGAATTGAAAAATTCTGCAAAGTGGCCATGCCCATCCTGCTCGTCTGCGGCGTCATCCTGACGATTCGCGTCTTGACTTTGGGGACACCTGATCCTGCAAATCCTCAGTGGAATGTGGCCTCCGGATTGGGATTCATGTGGAACCCGAACTGGAGCGACCTTCTGAAGGCTCGCGTTTGGATTGAGGCGGCGGGGCAGATTTTCTTTACGCTGTCGGTAGGAATGGGAGCCATCCTCGCGTATGCCAGTTACTTGCGCCGCCGGGATGATGTGGTTCTGTCAAGTCTGACAGCCAACAGCGCCAACGAATTCTGCGAAGTGATTTTGGGAGGCTCCGTTGGCCTCGTGGCCGCGGCGGTTTTTTACGGAGCCGCGCAAGCGCAGGCCATTGCCCAAGGCGGAGCCTTCAACCTCGGTTTTATTGCGATGCCGATGATCTTCGGGCACATGGGGGGCGGTGCGGTGATGGGATTCTTGTGGTTTCTCCTTCTCTTCCTGGCTGGGGTTACTTCGTCCGTTTCGCTCATTCAGCCCGCTATCGCTTTCTTGGAGGATGAGTTGGGGCTGAATCGTCAGAGTGCGGTGACTCTCTTAGGTACGGTAGGATTCTGCGTCACCCTGTTTGTGGTTTTGACTCTGCGCTTCGGGACGCTCGATGAGATGGACTTCTGGGGAGGAACCGTGCTGCCGGTGGTTTCGGCAACGATTGAGGTCATCCTCTTTGCCTATTTTCTTGGCATTCGCAAGGGATTTGAAGAGATGCACCGCGGTGCCGACATGAAAGTGCCCAAATTCTATCAGTATATCATCCGGTATATTACACCAGCCTATTTGATTGCCATCCTTGCTGTATGGGGCTACCAGGAGTGGATTTCGGTCGTTTTCATGCGGAACATCACGGATCCGATGCAGTTCAAATTCGTTCTCATCACGCGGCTTCTGTTGCTCGCGATCTTCGGGATACTGATTCTGTTGATTATGAAGGCGGCTCGTCGCGGGCGGTTTCCAGTGCTGAAAGGGAGGGGACTATGACACCTGTCGGATGGATGATGATGCTGCTTTCGTGGGGCGTCATCGTAGGATTGTTCGTTTTCTGCCTTGTGAAGATCTTTCGCACGCAGAAAGCCAATATCCGCGCGCCCTTAGAAATCGAGATGGAAGATTGAAGTCTCTCCTCACTGTGAGGTCAGTGGGCATTCTCAGGTGTCGGGGCTCTCTCGCTTGGTATAGTAGCGGACATAGGGAAAGTGGGTGTAGCCGCAAGCCTCGATGAGCTTGGCCGAGGCTTCGTTCTCTTCGAGCACAAGCACCGCAATGATCTTCACTCCGCGCTCTCTCAGAGAACTCTCGCACACGGACATCAGTGCTTTGGCAAGTCCGGCGCGCCGATAGTCGGGGTGCACCGCGAGGCGATTGAGCCATCCCTTTCGGTTTCGCCCTTCAAAAGTGCCGATAATCGAGCCGACGATTTTCTCGCCGTCAAAGGCTCCCCAAAACAAATCAGGAGTACGGCGGAGTTCAGCTTTCAGCTTCTCCGGCGTATCCCGCCCGCGGGGTCGGTACTCCAATTTCGCGGTGCGCCACAGCTCGAGCATCGCACCCATATCCTTCTCCTGCAAGAGGCGGACAGTGATTCGACCGATGCGCTGCGCTGAAGGGGAGGTTGGGATATCTTGGCCGTCTATGGTTGCCTTCATCAAGCGCGCCGCATCAAGAAGACCGGCATCATCATAGAGCTTGTGCGCCATCCGGTTGTCCTCTGCGACCAATAGCCAAAGCTCTTGGCATCCAAGCTGCGCCGCGCGGTGGCGGGCGAATTGCACGAGCCTGCTGCCCAATCCCCGCCTTCGATAGGCGGGGTCAATGGTGAGGTCCCAGATCCAGAGCTCTTTCTGGCCGTTGAACTGATTGCGGGAGGTATGCAACCAGAGCTGTCCCACAATCTGCTCGTTCGCGCCGGCCAAAACATGGATTTCACTGCCTTCCTCAAGGGCGTGCTGGAGCACAAATTGTGAGAAGCGCTCTTTTTGAAGGGCCTTGCTGATGCTTTTTCGGCCGTGAAGGAAAGCGCATGTGGGATAGCCCAATTCAATAAAGCGGCCAAGTTCCGGGCGCCGAAGGGGCCGCAAGTGGATGTCGTCCGGGGAAGTGGTCATGGGTGTTGGGGAAGTGGATTTGCGACGCATGCGCGATAGCCTGGGCATCTACTTGATTTCTGATCGTTTTCCGGCAATATACATTATGGGTCTATTGAATGCAAGCGAAAGAGAGGCAATTAGCCAAGTTAAATATATTGAAGCGCTTAACAAGACAGGAGACGGCAGGTGAGAGGTCAGGTTGGGGGGTGGTGTATCCTTGACAAAGGGATAATAATTCTTTATATTTAACATCTTGAGAACGAATATGGGCCTGTGGCGCAGTTGGGAGCGCGTCTGAATGGCATTCAGAAGGTCAGGGGTTCGAATCCCCTCAGGTCCACGAAGAAAATCCAAAATCCAAAATGCTGAGGGAATTATTTTCGGATTTGGGATTTCTGATTTTTCCGGTTCGCGGGAGTAAC
>JAZDIW010000164.1:0-9887 GCA_043804575.1 bacterium | reverse complement strand
CGGATGTGCAACCGATTCTGGAAAGGATCATCAATACGCTCTTCCAGAAGATTCCGTCAGGCGTGGGCGTTGGAGGGCCCGTCCACTTGAGCGTCAAGGAAATCAACAAGGTTATGAGCCAGGGGGCGCGTTGGGCCGTGGAGCACGGCTTCGGCTCTGAGATTGACCTGCAGCACATGGAGAACGGGGGGTGCCTGAAAGAAGCGGATCCGGATAAGGTATCCGATAAGGCTCGAAAGCGAGGCGAAGACCAACTGGGGACGCTCGGTTCGGGCAATCACTTCGCCGAGGTGCAAATCGTCGAGGAAATCTTCGATGAAGAGCTCGCACGCGCTTTCGGACTGACCTTGGGGCAAATCTGCGTCATGGTCCACTCGGGCTCGCGCGGTTTCGGCTACAAGATTTGCGAAGACTACTTAGAAGTGATGCAGAGTGCGGTGCGTGAGTTTGCTATTTCATTGCCTGACCGACAGCTCGCCTGCGCGCCGCTGGATTCCAAGCAAGGGGAATCCTACTTCAAGGCGATGTGCGCCGCCGCAAACTACGGCTGGGCAAACCGACTCATTTTGGTTCATTGGGCACGCGACGCTTTCCGGGAGATTTTCGGCAAGAGCCCCGAGCAGCTCGGGATGCGTCTCATCTATGATATCTCCCACAACATCGCGCGACTGGAAACTCACTTGGTCGATGGAAAATCGCGAAGACTGTGCGTGCATCGAAAAGGAGCCACTCGTTCGCTGCCACGAGGTCATGCCGATGTTCCGGAAGTCTATCGCCATATCGGAGCTCCGGTTCTGATCCCGGGCGACATGGGACGCGCCTCTTACTTACTTGTTGGAGCACAGCGGGCTGTAGACGAGACCTTTGCCTCGACTTGTCACGGAGCGGGTCGCTTTCAGAGTCGGCATGCCGCCGTCCGGGCGACGAAGGGGCGGAGAATTGACGAAGAGCTGCGAATGACTCGCGGCATTATCGTGCGTGCGCGCGGTCGCCATACTTTGGCGGAGGAATATCCCGAAGCCTACAAGAATGTAGATGATGTGGTTGAAATCGCCCACCAGGCGGGTCTTTCTCACAAGGTGCTGAAACTCCGACCTCTCGGAGCCATCAAGGGTTAAGTGCGGCACGGATGTTGCTCACTCTGTTGTCCGGTTGCCGTTCTTTCCACAATAGCTCGTCAGAGAAGTTGGAGATAGATGCCATGCCAAAGTGTCTTGTGGTCGATGATGACCTGGATATGCTGCAAGTCCTTGCAGACTTCGTGCGAACTTTGGGCTATGAGCCTATGAAGGCACGCGATGGTGACGAAGCATGGGAGCTGTTCAAGCGGGAAGCCCCTAACTTAGTGATTTCCGACATCCATATGCCCAATCGAAATGGTCTGCTTCTCATGCGCGACATCAAGGATACCCGTGCGAATACCCCGGTCATTCTCATTACGGGCTACTTCCAATATCGAAAGGCCTTGGGAGAATTGGAGCCCGATGCGTATTTAGAAAAGCCCTTTGGGTTTGATGATTTGCGGTTGGCCATTGAGAAGGCCTTGTCACTGGCGCCGACCGAACCTTGAAATGCGGAGCTTCTCCTATGGAAGAGCCCAGGGCCCTCTGCCCTGGGCTTTGTTTTTCTCGCCATTTTTTGTCCCTCTGCCGCCAGTTCCGGTGCCCGGCAAGCTGGGCGCTGCGGGTAATTCAATAATCCCTAAAGGGAGCTTGACTTCTGTTCGGGCCTGCGTTCGTCCAGGCGAGCCTTGCTGAAAATATCTTTTCCCTTGACAAATAGCTCAAAAAGCGTTACATTTTTAAAGCAAAAACTATACCTTTGGTGTTCTACTTACCCGATTTGCAGCCATTAATCGGCTTTTATGACTGCTGACACGCAGACCTCTTGCCCGGCTCAGGCAATACCCACGGCCGCCAACCTATCTGATGAGGCTCGTCAGAGACTGGCTGCCACACGGATGCTTCTGCTCGATGTGGATGGCGTCTTGACGGACGGCACGATTTACCTGAGCGACAGCGGAGACGAGATGAAACGGTTTTCGGTTCGCGACGGATTTGCGCTGATTTGGTGCCGCCGTTTCGGACTCAAAACGGGGGTCATCAGCGGCAAGTCATCTACGGCCACCTTGCGCCGTTGCCAAGACCTTGAATTTGATGAAATTCACCTCGGAAATGTGCAGAAACTTGCTGTTTTTGAATCCATTTGCCGTCGCCATGACTTGGCATCCCACGAAATTGCCTATATGGGTGATGACCTGCTGGACCTGCCGATTCTTTCGCGTGTGGGATTCGCCGCTTGCCCTGCGGATGCCCATCCCGAAGTACGCCGAAGGGTTCACTTCGTCAGCGGCTCTCCGGGCGGGCGCGGCGCCGTGCGCGAACTTCTCGATCACTGGCTTCAAACGACGAATCACTGGGACGAGTGTCTGAGCACCATCGCCAAGTTGGGGTTCGAGTCTGCCCATGAATAATCAATTCAATGACCACGAGTTCTTGGAACTTGCACGACGGGTCTTGCAGCTTGAGGCAAAGGCCGTGGCGAACCTGGAGGCGAAGATAGACCAATCCTTTGCCACCGCCATTCGCGTCTTGGCAGACATTCCCGGCCGCGTGATCGTCACGGGCATGGGGAAGTCTGGTCTGGTAGGGCGCAAGATTGCCGCCACGCTCTCCAGCACGGGAACCCCTGCCATCTTTCTGCACCCGGCGGAAGCCGTTCATGGGGATCTCGGCATGGTCGGCAAGCGTGATGCCGTGATTATCGTCTCCAAAAGCGGCGACACGCCGGAGCTTCAGAGTATCCTTCCCTACATCAGGCTCATGGCGGTTCCCGTCATCGGTCTGCTTGGAAATCTGGAGTCCGCCTTGGCAGAGAGCTGCGATGTGGTCTTGGACTGCTCGGTCGAAGAGGAAGCCTGTCCCTTCGACTTGGCTCCCACGGCCTCGACGACGGCGACGCTCGCGATGGGAGATGCCTTGGCCGTCGCGCTTCTGAAGGTGAAGGATTTTCGCCGAGAGGATTTCGCTTTTCTCCACCCCGGAGGAGCCTTGGGGCGTCATCTTCGGGAAAGAATTGAAGATGTTATGGTGAAGGGAGATGGAATTCCGCGAGTCCGCAAAGAGACGCTTCTGCCGCAAATCGTCGAGGAAATCACAAAGAAGAAACTGGGCGCCGCCTGCGTTTTTGACCATGAGAACAAGCTGTGGGGAATCGTGACCGACGGCG
The DNA here is from genome assembly GCA_043804575.1 of bacterium. Lineage (GTDB taxonomy): Bacteria > Electryoneota > RPQS01 > RPQS01 > DYHQ01 > JAZDIW01. The sequence goes on along the minus strand of JAZDIW010000164.1, from coordinate 6,659 downwards.
ACTTGCGCCGCCTCATGGGGAAGGATCTGGACTTGAAAAAAGTCCATGCGGAGGATTTCGCGACGCAGAATCCCAAAACGGTTTCCCCCTCGGCGTTTGTCACTCGCGCCATCAATATCATGGAAGCGCACAACATCACGGTCTTGCCGGTCGTCGAAAAAGACAATGTGGTCATCGGCATTGTTCACATGCATATTCTGCTCAAGTCAGGATTTCCGAAATAGATCCCCTGCAAACCCTGTAAATGAGGAGATTATCTCGGAGCGGCGCGTGTTGCTTCCTTCAGGAAGACCCCTATTTCCCTCTGCCCGCGGGAAATCAAAGAGAATGCCTTCACTCGGAAGAATGGCTAGTTCTCTATTCACAAAGGCTTGATTGTTGAGTCATCTTCAGTACTCGCCAGGGAGAAAACTCCTTCTCGGGATCGAAGGGAGACACGCAGAATGCGTAGCGCCCAGCTTGCTGGGCTACAATGCTGCAGGAGCTTCCCGACACACAGGAGTCCTTTCGATTCAGGAAAGGAATAACACCTCCATGGGTAATCATGTTCATAGGTGACTTCAGAGCCCAGCAAGCTGGGCGCTACGGGCTCAACGGCGGGATTTGGGCTTTGACATTTGTCTTTCTGCTGCTCGTCTCGTGCGCAGAGGTTTCCATTCCCCCTGCATCTCCCACGAAAGCCGCCGAAGTTCCTGACCAAGAGCTCTGGGATGCCACGATTTCTTTCACGCGTGATGGCCTGCCTGTCGCGACGATTCAAGCGGGACACATCGCGAAATTCTCGCGGCGGTCGGTTACCTATCTCGACAGCAGCATCGCGGTGGATTTCTTCAATGAAGAAGGGAAGCATACATCCCGGCTGACCGCGGACAAAGGACAGGTGGACGAAATCCGAAAGGACCTCCTGGCGACAGGCCATGTCGTGGCGGTGACCGACAGCGGAGCGACTCTCAGGACACCCGCGCTTCGGTGGGATAACCGGCTGCGTCAGATTATTTCGGATGCCGAGGTTGCCGTGACCACGGCGACCGATACACTCTATGGAATCGGATTTGTTTCCGACGAAAACATGAAGCATTGGGAGATTCAGAAGCCGACGGGACGCAGCTTTCGCACTTGGGAGAGGCGGGCGCCAAGGGACACGATACCTCAAGAGCCGGTCGTAGCGGATTCGGTAGGAGCTCCAAAAATAGGGGCTCTAAAAAAATGAACCGGGAGCAAAGCGCGGCTGTCTTCGCCTTGTTGCTCTGCGTCAGCGGAGCGCTTGCCACGAGGCCGACCTCTCCGATTGTGCTGCGGCGCGCGGATGTCCTGCGCTCTCACACCGATGGCGACAGGCAATGGCAGCAGCTCATCGGCAATGTCTGGATGACGCAGGATAGTCTCTCGGTAACCTGTGAAGAAGCTCAATACTTCGCCGATTCGGGTCGTGTCATTTTCCGCAGGAATGTCGAGTGCAAAGACCCTCAGCGGATTCTCCTGGCGCACGAAGTCGTCTATAGCGAGTGGACGGGGGCGCTGGACGCCTCGGGAGATGTGCGCATCCATCAGGACACCCTGTCGGTAAGCTGCAATCGAGCCAGGTATCTTGAAGGCCGCCGCGAAGCCTTTCTCTATCAGAATGTGCGCGTGCGAGAAGAGAACCGACGGTTGTTGCTGACCGGCCAAGAGGGATACTTGAGCGAAAATGAGCATTATGCACGGGTGACGGTAAATCCGGTGATGACCGAGCGCGATTCGGTCGGCGGCGTCCGAACGGAAATCCGCGGCGATACGGTGGAGTATTTCGGCAAGACGAAGCTGGCGCGAGTTCGTGGACATGTGGAGATTGAACGCGGCAAGCTTCTGGCCACGGGCAATCGGCTCGATTATATTCGTGAACGCGACGAGGCCCTTCTCATCGGGAATCCGGAGGCTCATCATGAGGGGGACGAAATCACGGGGGACACGGTAATCCTTCGCTTTGACGCCGAGGAACTGAAGCAAGTATTTGTCACCGGGCATGCAGTCGCGACTTCGCCGGCGGATTCACTTCTGAGCCAGCGACGGCAGCGCATGGAAGGCAAGAAGATGACCCTCTGGATCGAAAAGGAGCAATTGAAGCAGGTTTTGGTCGAGGGCACGGCGCGGGCCACCTATTACATTCGCGAAGAAAACCGGCCTCGCGGCATGAATCAGACTTCGGGAGACCGGCTGCGGCTTTTCATCGAGAAGGGTCAAGTCAGCCGCGTGCAGGTTGTCGGGGGAACCGAAGGGCGATACATACCGGAGCAACTTGTCGGCAAATAGGAATGACGGTATGGCCTGAAAGCAGGAATAGAAATCCGTTGCAGTAGAACGGCAAGCAAGTAAATCGAGGGCAACTTGAGCGCAAAAAAGAAAGTAACTCCCCACGGCAAATCGGCCAAGGGAAAAGAGCGCGAGCCAAAGGGTCTTCCGCCGAAAGGGACGCTTGGCTTGAAGATTTGGCAGGCGGATGTTTTGGCCTGCGTGGTCATCTTCCTTGCGGTCTTCATGCTTTTCAACGAGCTCATATTGGGAGATGAGACTTTTTCCAAGGGAGACGATACGGAAGCCTCCACCGCGTGGAACAGCTTCGTGTCGAATGAAGTCAAAGCGGGTCGAGAGTATCCCGCTTGGTGCCCCTATCTTTTCGGAGGATTTCCTTCGCTGGCCGCCGGAGCCTACTCGAATTTCAATCTGATGGGCCCGCCCTACTCTCTGGCAAGGAAATGGCTGAATCCTCGCCATTGGGCTGACCTGATCTCGATACACGTGCTTCTTCTCGGGGCAGGAAAAGACGAAGAGGTGTTTCTTGGGCGCTGGCTCATCTCGCTGTTTCTCTATGGCGGTCTCTTGACTTATCTGCTCATGCGACAGCTCTCGTTTCGGCCGCTCATCTCGCTTGTATCGGCGCTGGTCATGGCATGGAATCCGTATCTGATTTCTCTGGCAACGGCTGCGCACGGCGGCAAACTAATGACTTTCATCTATCTCCCCCTAATTCTACTGCTGACGCATCGCGTCATCGAGAAGCGCCGCCTTTTGGATTTTGCGCTGCTTGCGCTTGCCTATGCGTGGGAAATCGCTTGGGGAGGTCATACGCAAATCGTTTTCTACGCTGGCGTGATGACCGGAGTCTATTGGCTGGTTTGGTCTCTATGGGATCTCAAGGCGAAACCTCTGGGCTGGCTCGCGCCCGGCGCTCTGATTCTGGTGGCGATCCTATTGGGCTTCGCCAACGGCGCTCTCTGGTATTTGCCGCTCTATGAATACATCCCCTATTCCATTCGAGGCATGCCCGCCGCTTTTGCCTCCAGCGGGGCGGAAGGCTATTCGCTGGAGCAGGCCACGATGTGGAGTTTTCACCCCAAAGAGATTCTGACTTTCTTTGCGCCGTCATGGTTCGGCTTGAAGTCTCCAACTTACTGGGGTCCAATGCCCTTTACCTCTTCAAGCTTTTACTTCGGCATCGTGCCGCTTCTCTTTGCGGTGCTCGCCTTCTTCGCACCCAAGAATCGAACCGTGGTTGCGCTCGGTGTTCTGTCGCTTGTGGCGCTCTTCATGTCCTTCGGGCAGCATTTTCAGAGTCTCTACAAGCTGCTCTTTGACCACTTGCCTTTCTTCAACAAGTTCCGAACCCCTTCACTCATTGTTCTTCTTGTGGGGCTTTCGGGAATTGTTTTGGCGGGCTTCGGCCTGCGGCACATCGCCGGTATCGAGAAATCACAGAGATGGCAGAAGGTCTTTCTATATGGACTGGTGGCATCCGTCGCGGTTCTGCTGATTGTCCTGGCAGGCGGCAACGCAATTCAAGGGCTTTTCGGTTCCTTTGAGAAACCCGGAGAATTTGACCAGTACATGCAGCAACTGACCTCGCGAGGAAATCCTGAGACCCAAGCAAGAGCCTCTGTGACGCAGTATCTGGGCAACCTTCGTGCGGAGCGTTTCTCGCTGTTGCATACGGATCTTATTCTGGCATGTCTTTTCTTGGCAATCGCATTCGGGGCAGCGCTTTTCAAAGTCATGGGTCGGTTGGCGCCAACATCCTTTGTGCTCATCATTCTCGCGATTACGGCCGTGGATATGTGGAGATTCTCGCACAAATTCTTCGAACCTCAGAGACCGGAGGGGGCCGAACTGATGTTCGCCAAAGACAGCGCCACTCAATATCTCGACCAAGATACGACGCTCTTTCGCGTCTGTCCTGTCGGAAACCTGCTACAGGATAACAGTTGGGCTTACTATGGCATTTCCTCTCTGGGCGGCTATCAAGGAGCGAAAATGCGCTCCTATCAAGACATGATCGAGAATCTCGTCTATCGAGGCTCGAGCGCGCGCTTTCCTCTGCATCTGCCGCTCCTCTCATCCCTCAATTGCAAATATATCTTATCCGAGATGGAGCTTCCCGGGGAGCCTACGCTGAAACTGATTATTTGGAACCCCAAGGGGCGGCGCTACCTTTACGAGAATTTGCGCGTCTTGCCGCGGGCCTATTTTGTGGATTCGGTGGCCGTCATCCCCGACCGCGAAAAAGCGCTGCAAGCCTTGCAACAGCCGAATTTCCAGCCCGATTATTGGGCTGTGGTAAATCAGAACCTGCCCGGACCGATCGGCCCGACACCCAATCGCCGAGCGATGATCACAAGCTATACGCCGCATAAGGTTGAAATCACGGTGGAAGCGGACCGACCCAGTTTCCTCGTTCTCTCGGACGCGCACTATCCACCGGGTTGGAAAGCTGTCGTGGACGGCAAGTCTGCACAGATCTATCTGGTCAATACCTATGTTCGAGGGCTCTATCTTCCGGCGGGCAAGCATTTCGTTCAATACCTGTTCCGGCCCGCAAGCGTTCGGGCAGGCGTGGCGATTTCTACCATCTCGCACTTTGTGATTTGGGCGCTCGTCGGCTTGGGATGGTGGCTTTCCTATCGAACGAAACAGAGAAAGACGGCGCCCAAGGCATGATTTCCGAGCAGAAAGCAGAGCCGCTCTTCTTGCGTGGGGAAAGGCTCGTCAAAACCTATGGCCGACGGCGCGTCGTAGATGATATTGCGGTAAGCGTCGGGACGGGCGAAATCGTCGGGCTGCTTGGCCCCAATGGGGCGGGCAAGACGACGACCTTCTACATGATGACGGGGATGATTCGCCCGACGCGAGGCGACATCTATCTCAATAGCCGCCGACTGACCCGACTGCCGATGTATAAGCGAGCTCGGCTCGGAATCGGCTATCTGTCGCAAGAGGCCTCGGCCTTTCGAAAGCTCACGGTCGAGCGAAACCTCATGGCGATTTTGGAGCTCTTGCCGATCTCGAGGGTCGAGCGGCGACGGCGTCTCGAAGCTCTCTTGGAAGAATTCTCCATCGCTCATGTGGCCAAGAGCAAGGCCTATCTGCTCTCGGGAGGCGAAAGGCGGCGGCTTGAGATTGCGCGCTCGCTGGTGGTGCAGCCGAAGTTCATGCTCTTGGACGAGCCGTTCGCGGGCATTGATCCGATTGCCGTCCTCGATATCCAGAATATCGTTCGAGGGCTGAAAGCCAAAGGCATTGGGGTGCTGATTACGGATCACAATGTGCATGAGACCCTCGCCATCACAGACCGGTCGTATTTGCTCTATGATGGTCAGATTCTGAAAGAGGGCAGTGCGGAATTTCTTGCAAATGACCCGGAGGCACGCCGCATCTACCTCGGCGAAAGTTTTCGGTTGGACCGGTAAGTGCAATATCGCCGAACGGCGGCCAAAAAATCCCCACAAAATACAAGGCATTTATAATAATATTTTGCCGAAATCTGCCGATAATACGAGTGGACAGAAAACGAGACCGACGGGACGAAAGTCCTACTTGATCTGGAGGGAAACCGGACATGCGGGACATTGCGGACAGTTCCACCCAGAGAAGTAGGAGGGCCTGACTCGAATGCAAACGCTAAGACAAGAGCTGCGCCAGCGGCAAGAACAAATCCTTCAACCGCAGCAGATTCTGAGGTCGGAGCTGATTCAGTTGCCCCTGCTGCAACTCGAATTGCGCGTCCGAGCCGAGCTGATGGAAAATCCCTTCCTCGAAGAGCTCTCGGAAGAGGAAGCGATTGTGGACAAGAATGCCTCGGATTTGGAAGAGGACAAATCGGCTGCCGCCACGGATGTGACCGAAGAAAGCGGCGAAGCGACTCGACAAAGGGTGGAAGAGGCTACGGCACGCGAACAGGAAAGCCCCAAAGAGGAAGAAATTGACTGGGAAAACTTCCTAACGGACGACCAATACTACTATCGCGCCAGCCGACCCGCGGCGGAGGAACTGGTCGAAACGCCGCGAGCGGCCGTCCCGACTCTCTCGGAGCATCTCGAAGAACAACTTCGCCTCCAGCGTCTGACCGAAGAGGAATTGCGCATCGGCGAATTCATTATCGGCAGTCTGAGCAATGACGGTTATCTTACGATGTCCACAGGCGAGATCGCCGGTGAGCTCAAGACGACAGCCGAGACCGTGGAGAGGGTGCTGGAGATTATCCAAAATTTCGAGCCGCCCGGCATCGCCGCCCGTAACTTAACCGAATGTCTTCTCATTCAATTGCATCAGCGCGAGAAGTCCGCACCGAATGCGATTCGTATTCTGACCGAATGCTTCGACGCCTTCATCAACAAACGCTATGAGGTGAT
>JAZDIW010000163.1:0-4131 GCA_043804575.1 bacterium | reverse complement strand
AGCCAATCGCCTGTGCATAGAGGCGAAGGTAACCCAGCAGGTAGGGTTTCTCCACCTCCTGCCATTGACCGTTTTCCAAAGCCTGCAGAAGCTTCAGAGACAGGCCCGTTTTCTGGGCAATCGTCTCCAGGGAGATGTTTTTCCAACGACGGGCATTGCGCAATTCGTTACAGAAAGCGGCAATCTCCCCATCGCTGTTGGAGAATTCGTGTAAGGAGTCCCAAGGGGAGTCCGACGACATTGGAGAAACTCCCGCAAATGGTTTCAACGAAATTCCCGGCTTGCCCCTGGATGGCATACGCTCCGGCCTTCGCCTGCCACTCCCGCGTGCGCAGATACGCACGAATGTCGGCCGTCGTCAGTCGGCGAAAAAGGACGGCCGTCTCGTCGCTTGCCGCGCAGATTCCATGCCGCGGTCCTTCCGAGAGCGCGATGCCCGTAACGACCCAGTGTCGGCGACCGGAAAGAAGCGAAAGCATCCGGGCGGCCGAATCGGGCCCGACGGGTTTTCCCAACAGACGACCTCCGACATCGATGAGGGTATCCGCGGCAAGATAGAGTCTGGGACGGTCGTCTCTTGGCACATAAGCTTGAAGCTTGCGTGCCGCATTCTCTTGCGCAACCTGCGCCGCACTATCGCCCTGCCACTTCTCGACAGACTCTGCGGCAACGACATCGAAAGGAAGATTCAGGTAGGCAAGCAAGCTTCTGCGGCGGGGCGAATGCGAAACCAAAGTAAGCCGTAAGTCAGTCAATTTCACGCGAGAAAAAGAGCAAGAAACGCGACAAAAGTCAATGGGCGAACCCAATGATTGAATGTCACGATGGCGGCCTCGGAAAGCTCTTTGTTTCGACCTCGCAGTCTCCCCCACATCCATAAGAGCGGAAGATCCACGCCAACCACCATGATCCAGAAATAGGTCGGGCTGTAGAACTCATTCAAGAACGGCCAGCTTGCGACGATGCCAAACACAAAGAAAAACCCCCTGCCACCGCCAATGCCACACGGGGTCCCAGAATCGTGGCCAGGGTTCTACGGCGGTTTTCGAGATCAGTCTTGTGGCATTCGACGGCAATGGTTGTTGTCCAAGCCAGCAGGAAAAAGAAGGCGAGGGCGGCGGGGTATCCGCCCGCCAAGGTGTCTCCCATGGCCGTGGCCGTTCCCAAGAAGAGAGCCCCGGCCAAAATGGCCCTGAGCAAATCCTTCAGGAAAACAAGACGCCGGAAAAAGAAGACAGAAAGAAGAAGCAGCACGGCTGCCATCGCTGTCCACAAGACAAACAAGAAGCCCGCCGCAAAACTCACAAGGACTCCCGCCAAAAGAAGAATCGGCCACCGGGCTGAGGTGCTGACAGACTTCGGGAGATCCGGGACGCGTTGGTCGCCAGTATGGTCCACCACCTGTGGAATCGCTCTCTGTCTGTGCAGAAACAGTCCGGCCAAGATAAGGGCGAGAACGGAGATGAGGGCGACGATGGCAGGCCCAACCTCGATCGCGCCCTGACGATGGCAAAGGCGAGCTTGCACCACAACAGCGAGCACGCCCCAGAGCAAGGGCAAGAAACCCGGACGAATGCGCGCTTCCTGCGTGTCCGGAGGTTCAGCCCCCGGATGCAAAGGGGATTTCGAGCTGGAGACGGGTACGGAGAAGATCGAGAGCATACTGCAGGACTTCATCCTTGTTAAGTTCTTGGCTGCTTCCTGTATCGAGAACGGCGAAACGCGTCATGGTCAAGGCGCGTCTTGCCCAATCTTCATAAGCTTCGTTCAGTTCTTCCAGATAGGCCGCATGAATTCTCTTTTCCGACTCTCGGCCGCGAAGGTGTATGCGAGAGAGCAGAGTCGAAACATCGCAGCGCAAATAGAGAATCAAGTCGGGCGGTCTGAGGAAAGAAGTCATGGCGCAAAACAGGTCATGGTAGTTCTCCCAATCGCGCTCCGTCAAATGACCTCTTTTGTGAAGAGTTGCGGCAAAGATTTCCACATCCTCGTAGATGGTTCGATCCTGAATGCACGAGGCATCTTCCAAAAGAATGGCTCGTTGGCTTTCGAACCGCTTCGATAGAAAATAGACCTGCAAATGGAACGCCCAACGCGACATATCGGCATAGAAATCGTCCAAATAGGGATTGTTGATGACCGGTTCAAAATAGGAACGCCATCCCAGTTGCTCGGCCAAAGCCTGAGTCAGCGTCGTTTTGCCGACACCGATATTGCCTGCAATGGCCACATAGTATTTTCGCTCTCCCAGATCCTTCACGAGGCGACTCTCTATGCTGTGGGGGAACTCAAATCGAGGAGTTTCAGTCCGATCCGGCTGTCATAGATTCTTCGGACGGAATCCATCCCTTGAGTCAGCCAAAATTCCCCCGTCACGGCAATCCTCAACCCGATGAGATGACCGCCGAGTACCAGATAATTTGCATCACTGACAATCGCATGAATATGCCAGAAGGGTTCGCCGTCAACCATTGTCAGATTCCCGATGCAGCTCAGAAGCTCAAAGCGACCATCGAGTTTGCGTTCTCGATACTCGCGGGTCGCAAGGTCAAAGTAACCCACCACGACTTCGTCCACCCCTCCAATTCCGCTGAGCCAGCCTGAAGTCCAGCCCTCTCTGCGTGCAAACTCCACGAGGGCGTCAGGCATCCTCTCGCCGGCGAGAAGGCGCAAGAGAGATCCGGTTTGCAAATGCCGATACATCATGTCAGAATTTCCTCCCGGCGAAAGTCCATCCGTAGCTCCTTCTCCACGGATTGAACTGCCAACTGCGGCAGTTGCGTTTCCCGGCGCCCTCTTCCAAAAGAAGTATCGCGCGGCAGCAGAGCCGACTGTGGATGGTTCAGATAGGAGCTCTCTTCCACCGCTTTTTCTTCGATACCCGCCGCTCTGCAAAGAGCTCGACCAAGCTCGGCACGACTCAATCGCTGCGGTCCTCCCAAGTGAAGAAGGCCGGAAACCTCACTCTCTATCAGCTCTGCAATCGCCGAGACAACCGAGCGCACATGAATCGGAGAACGATATTGATCCGCAAAGAGAGTCGCCTTGCCCTTCTTCCGGATGTCTTTTAGAATTCTTTCCGTGAAACTTATCCCGAAGCCGCGCGCCTTTCCGACCACCAAATTCAGACGAATAACCAAATTCTGTGAGCTCGCGGCCAGAACCGCCTTTTCGGCACGCCATTTCGTCCAGCCGTATACATTGCGAGGAGAAGGTGAGTCCTCTTCGGTGTAGTAGCCTTCGTCTCCTGAAAAAACCATATCACTGGAAAAGAAAAGGAGCCGCGCTCTCGCCGTCGCCTGCTGTGCCAAGGCCTCTGTCGCAGCCACATTCACTTGTTCAGCCCGCGCCGCTTGAGCTTCGCACTCCAGCACACGAGACATGGCAGCCGCATGAAGAATAACATCCGCCGGGAAATCACGAAGCAGCCCTCGAACTGCATTCGACTCTGCCAAATCCACTCGCCGAGTCGGAAAACCGGGAAGATGGGGGCTGTTTCCGGCTGTCCCCAGGACATCATGGCTTTCGGCAAGCGCCACCGCGAGGTGCGCGCCGATGAATCCCGTGGCACCCGTGATGAGAATTCGCATGTCAAAATCGGCAATTCAGATACACAGACAATCCCGGGCTGTCCGGAAGAGGTGCAAAGAAGAGGTGCCAACCGGAACTGGCCGAGGAGACCTCTTTTTTCGCAGGCGCCGTGCGGCCCGCGTGGATGGCGCTGGCGATATGATTGAGCGCAATTCCTCCGACCAAGTAGTAAACCGCATTCAGGGCTTTGTCCGATTGGACGCGGATCTTCTTCATTCGAATCCGGTGTTCGTAGGAATCCCACTCCCAACGATCCAAAGAACTTGTGTATAGACGATCAAACTCGCGATCCTTCAAGCGCTGCTCGTTGTAATCCTCCACGCGATCCCAATTTCCAACATCTACATAGAATTCGTGCGGGTGATCTCCCTCAACACCCGCATACTGGGCCGCATAGGCTTTGTAATCACTGCGCTTCGCGGTGCCATAGTTGTGGAAGGCGTACATTCCGCCAAAAAATGTCAGTTCGCCCAGTGCGATATAGGTGGCGGACCTCTTGTGTCCGGCTCTCCATTGGCCCCACCCCGGCACGACGAGCGA